>NZ_CP098252.1:1800000-2100000 GCF_027116575.1 Oxalobacter aliiformigenes
TTGCGTACACGCGGAAACGAAACACCCATATTGTTTCTGAGCGCCCGAGACTCTGTCCAGGACAGGATCGAGGGACTTTCAAACGGTGCGGACGACTATCTCGTCAAACCGTTTTCACTTGCCGAACTGGAATTGCGCATCGGCGCCATTCTGCGACGTGTCAGACGTCCAGCCTCCCATATTCTGCAAGTCGCCGACATCGCCATGAACCTGGACGAACTGACCGTTACACGTGCAGGCGTTCCCGTCCGTCTGAACCCCATGACGTTCAAGATACTCAAGATTCTGATGTTGAAGAGTCCTTCCGTCGTGACAAGAGAAGAAATGGAACACGAACTGTGGGGGGATGACCGTCCCGACAGCGACAGTCTCCGCACGCACATGCACAATCTTCGCGCAGCAATCGACACACCATTCGATAAACCCCTGATCAGAACCATATCCGGTTTTGGCTGGACATTAAGAAAAGAATAGAAAAGTGACCGGCTCCCGTACTTCCCTGTGGAAACGTTTTTTCCCCAATACCATCAAAACGCGCATAGCGGTATTCTATTCCCTGACTGTACTCGCGATCGGCATCATTTACAGCGGCTGCCTGATGTACGTCGTTTTCGAAACGGAAACGCAGTTGATGAGTTCGACGATGGACAGTATGGTCACCGGGATCGTCAATAATGATCTGGCACACGGAAAACCTCCCCGTCTGGACCAGTTCTCACGACTTTACATTGCAGAAGATCCTGTTCATGACATACCGGAACGTTTCGCGGGAATACCTGACGGTTACAGCGAATACACATCCGGAGAAGATCTGCATATTTTCGTCAAAACCATCGACAACAAAAAATACGTACTGACCCGTTCCCAGCACGAATTCGAAAAATGGGAACGGAAACTGTTTCTGAAAGGTCTGTTCATTCTGTTCGCGATCAGCCTGGTTTCTTTCGGACTCGGCTTCTGGATGGCAAAACGTTCCTTCCAGCCAATCGACCGGCTTATGAATGAGACGAGACAGCTGAATCAGGAACTCAAGGAAGGCCGGCTCGGCCCGGATTCCTTTTCGGGAATGTGGGAAAAAAACGAAATCGGGGAACTGGCAGAAAGTTTCCGTATAACCACGTCAAGACTGCGGCAGTTATTGATGGGTGAAAGACAGTTCGCCTCCGAAGTGAGCCACGAACTGCGTACCCCCCTGACCGTCATGAGTACCTCCATCGAGCTTCTGGGCAATTCCGAAAACCTGAACGATCATGAAAGGCAAATCATTTCGCGAGCCCAGCGAACGGCCTCGCGAATGAAAGAAATGATCAGCATATTCCTGAATCTGGTCCGCCAGGACTATGAGCACACCGAGAAAATTGCCGAAATCACCGAAATCGTCGAAGAAAACGAACCCGTCTGGCGACGCGAATCCGACGCCAAAGGTCTGCAACTGATCGTTGAGTTCCATGAAAACGTCTGCCGTGAGAAATTCAACGCCATACTGGTTGCATCCGTATTCAACAACCTCGTCTTCAACGCCATACGGTACACGAAGAAAGGTCACGTCAAAATTGTCGTGGGAAAAGATTCCTTCAGCGTCCTTGACACGGGAGCAGGCATTTCAGCCAAGGAAAAAGAACGTATCTTCGACAAGGGCTACCGCGGAAAACCGGAAATCACGGAAGGAATTGCCGGATACGGCCTCGGACTTTCCATCGCCTCCCGGATCTGCGATGTACTCAACTGGCGTATCACGATGGAAAGCCATGAAGGTAACGGAACGACATTCACGGTATCCTTCAACCGGTAAAACATCCTGCCCTGTTTCAGTAAACGGCAAATACCTGACGCTTCGGTTGCACCCGGCAACCGTCGCTTGTGCATGACGGTTACAGCTTTGCCACTTTCAGTCGGCGATACGGTTTCATTCACCGATCCGTTTCTGACGTGGCAAAACAGATCCGGTTCCGGTCGATCCCGGAAACCGGCCCATCATCCAGTCCGGCCGACCTGAAAAGGAAACCTTCGTAACCGATGCATTTCGCTTTATTCCTCTTGAAATATCGGGTATAACTCCTATATGGGTTACATTTATTTAACTATTGATCTCCAAGAGGGAAAAATAAATGGCTGAATCAGAAAAACAGACTATGGGTTTTCAGGCAGAAGTGAAACAGCTTTTGCAATTGATGATCCATTCGCTTTATTCCAACAAGGAAATTTTCCTGCGCGAACTGATTTCAAACGCATCGGATGCCATAGACCGGTTGCGTTATGAGGCACTGGACAAACCCGAATTGCAGGAACATGATCCGGATCTGAAAATCCGCATTTTCTTCAATCCCGAAGCACGTACCATCACCATTTCCGATAACGGGATCGGCATGAGCCGCGAAGAAGCGGTCGCCCATCTCGGTACCATTGCGAAATCCGGGACCAAGGAATTCATCTCCCGCCTGTCGAACGACCAGAAAAAAAACGACGCACTGATCGGCCAGTTCGGTGTCGGTTTTTATTCCGGTTTCATCGTCGCGGACAAAATTACGGTTGAATCCCGCCGCGCCGGTCTGGCTGCCAATGAAGCCATACGCTGGGAATCCACAGGTGAAGGCGATTTCACGATCGAAAACATCGAAAAATCCTCGCGCGGAACCGACATTACCCTGCATCTGAGAGAAGGTGAAGACGACTTCCTGACCAACTGGCGCCTGAAGGCCATCATCCGGAAATATTCCGATCACATTTCACTGCCGATCCAGATGCTGAAAGAGGAATGGGACAGTGAAGCGAAAACAATGAAAACCGGCACTGAACTGGAAACGATCAATCAGGCCAATGCATTGTGGGCACGCAGCAAGACGGATATTACAGACGAACAGTACCGCGAATTCTACAAACACATATCCCATGATTTCAACGACCCGCTGATCTGGACGCACAACAAGGTCGAAGGCCGTACCGAATACAACCAGCTGCTTTATATTCCGAAAGAAGCGCCTTTCGATCTCTGGGACAGAAACAAACGCGGGGGTATCAAGCTTTACGTCAAACGCGTTTTCATCATGGATGACGCGGAACAGCTGATGCCGGTCTATCTCCGCTTCGTTCGAGGCGTCATCGACTCCAACGATCTGCCATTGAACGTTTCCCGTGAAATCCTTCAGGAATCGCGGGATGTGAAAATGATTCGCGACGGTTCGACCCGCCGTGTTCTTTCCATGCTGGAAGAACTGGCCGGCTCCGACGATCCTGCCAAAAAGGAATTGTATGCCACCTTCTGGCAGCAGTTCGGCCAGGTTCTCAAGGAAGGCATCGGTGAAGACCCGACCAACAAGGAAAGAATCGCCAAACTGTTGCGTTTCGCCTCGACACACAACGACAGCGATATCCAGAACGTTTCACTGGATGACTATATCTCCAGAATGAAAGAAAACCAGGTCCGGATTTTCTACATCACGGCAGAAAACTATACTGCGGCGAAAAACAGTCCGCACCTTGAAATATTCCGCAAAAAAGGAATCGAGGTTCTTATCCTGACCGACCGGGTCGATGAATGGATGCTTTCGTTCCTGCAGGAATACAACGAAAAAAATCTGGTTTCCGTTGCACAGGGCAGTCTCGACCTTCTGAAACTGGCTGACGAGGAAGAAACAAAACTGAATGAGGAAAACCAGACCGAATTCAAGGATACCCTTGAAAAAATGAAGAATGTCCTGGGCGACAAAGTCAAGGATGTCAGAGTGACCGTCCGTCTGACCGAATCGCCATCCTGTCTGATTGCCGATGAAAACGACCTGTCGGGCAATCTCCAGCGCATGCTGAAAGCGGCGGGACAAAAAGTGCCGAACATGAAACCGATTCTGGAAATCAACCCGAACCATCCGCTTGTCCGGACACTGAAATACGAAGGACCTCACTTCAATGACTGGACAAACCTGTTATTCGATCAGGCCGTTCTGGCCGAGGGCGGTTCCCTGAAAGACCCGGCAGCTTTCGTCAAACTGATGAACAACATGCTGCTTGGCACACTGGAAAAGAAAAACGACTGACCGGCTCAGGAACGGAAAACCCGGCATCGAGCTCCACAAAATGGAGTTCGATGCCGTTTTTTCGATATACAGACATTATCCACTGTACGGACAGGCCGGTCGGAACAGCCCCGGCACAAACATACCGGTTTGAAACATCCCCTGTCGGGAAATTTCGTCAGGTCTGAAACTCTCCATACGGCTGTCATACCCAAATACAAAAAACGGCACCGAAAACGGAAGCATACATGCCATTCCGAAAAAACCGCACGACCAGTACGGAACCGTTTTTCCCGCCATTCACAGACAAAAGAAAAGCCCGGCATTGCCTGGCTTTTCTTTATACAATTCAACAAGATATCCCATTCTCCCCTTCTATCAGTAGTGATAGGCCGATTCGCCATGAGACGATTTATCCAGACCTTCCCTTTCCTCATCTTCCGATACCCTGAGTCCCCAGACCATACCGATCAATTTGTAGGCGATGAAGGAAACCACACCGGACCAGACAACCGTCACAATGACGCTCTTGAACTGTATCCACAGCTGGGCCAGCATGGAATATTCACCACTGCTCAACCCCGTACCTCCCAATGCCGGTGAAACCACAATACCTGTCAGGATGGCGCCAAGAATACCGCCTACACCATGAACGCCAAACGCATCGAAAGCATCGTCCACTTTCAGCATCCTTTTCAGGCCAGTCACGCCCCACAGGCAGACCGGACCGGCAATCAGCCCCATGACCAGCGATCCCATCGGGCCGGCAAAACCGGCAGCAGGCGTAATCGTGACCAGTCCGGCAACGGCACCCGATGCAGCTCCCAGCATGGAAGGTTTGCCTCGGGTAAATGTTTCGCCAATCGCCCAGGTCAGTGTCGCACCGGCGGTTGCAATGACCGTGTTGACAAAAGCCATACCGGCAAGACCGTTTGCCGCACCGGCAGAACCGGCATTGAATCCGAACCAGCCGATCCACAACAGCGAAGCGCCTACCATCGTCAACACCAGCGAATGCGGCATGAAAGCTTCCCTGCCATAACCCAGCCGTTTTCCGATCAGGTAGGCCCCGACCAGACCGGCAATCGCCGCATTGATGTGAACGACCGTACCGCCGGCGAAATCAAGCGCGCCGTCTTCACCCAGGAAACCGCCGCCCCATACGATATGGGCCATCGGAACATAGCTGAAAGTAAACCATATCGCCATAAACGCCATGACGGCACCGAATTTGATCCGTTCGGCAAAAGCACCGACAATCAATACTGCCGTAATACATGCGAAAGATCCCTGGAAAGCGGAAAAGACATACTCGGGAATGGTCGGCAATACCGTAGACATCGTATCCGGCGTAATGCCATTCATGAATACTTTGTCAACATTGCCGATAATGGCACCCTCCCCGGAAAACGCGAACGAATATCCATACAGGAACCACAAAACGGTAATCAGTGAAAACGTCATGAAAACCTGCATCAGTACGGAAAGCATGTTTTTGGTCCGGGCCAACCCGCCATAAAACAGGGCCAGTCCCGGTACGACCATCAACAGAACCAGCAGAGTCGACGTCAGCATCCATGCCGTATCCCCTGCGCTCAATGCGGAAACCGCTGATGCAGCCGCCGTTTCAGCAACGGTAACCGTCGTCTCTGCTGCGGGTGCGGCAGCATCCTGAGCAAAAGCTCCGCCAGCCAGACCGAGACCGGTTGACGCCAGTAAGATCGAAAACAAATTCTTCATGGTATTTCCCCTTTTATAATGCATCCACACCCGTTTCACCGGTACGGATTCTGACGGCCTGTTCCAGATCGACGACGAAAATCTTTCCGTCACCGATCTTTCCTGTTGATGCCGATTTGCCAATCGCCTCAATCACCTGTTCGAGCAATTCGTCGGCAACAGCGACCTCAATCTTGATTTTCGGCAGAAAATCAACGACGTATTCCGCACCGCGATACAATTCGGTATGCCCTTTTTGCCGTCCGAACCCGCGAACATCCGTTACCGTCATCCCCTGAATACCGATAGCAGCCAGCGCTTCCCTGACCTCATCCAGTTTGAACGGTTTCACAATGGCACTGATCAATTTCATATCGTTCTCCTCCTGAACTCTGATCCCTGATAATGTTTAAAAAGCACCGCTGACCGATGCGACAGATACCGTTTTCATGGTTTCTCCCGCCAGTCCGGCAAAAATCCGGTTTTTCATGAAACTCTCCTTTTTAAAGCTCTGAATCGTTTTGTATTTTTCTTAACGCATAGACCGTGCCAACTTTTGCATGGAAAAAACACGTAAAACCAAATGAAAAAACACCGTGAACGCGGAACAGGAGGAAAAAACGGCACCTGATTCGTGCAGAAGGGCAAAGAAACAGAAAAATGCACCAAAAAGATGCACAAACAGGCGGAACAAATCGAACAGAAATCACCGATTCACACAAAACCCGCCCTGAAATGCATCATCCCGGCATTTCAGTAAACCTCAGGAAAGGATCCGGGCAAGACATTCCATTTTTTACAATACCCATTCGCTTATACCGTGTGACAAACGACGGAGATAAAACCAGAGATGTGTGGAAAAAACATCGAAAAAAAGAATCCGGGCAACAGGTATTAACCTGTTTCGATTTTGCTGGTATAATTTCATTCCTGTCGGGTTGTTAGCTCAGTTGGTAGAGCTGCGGACTCTTAATCCGTAGGTCGAGCGTTCGAGTCGCTCACAACCCACCAAACAATACTTGAAAAAGCACATCTTTTCAGATGTGCTTTTTCTTTTGCCTGAATCACAAAATCGTGACAGATTCACGCAGAACATCGTCCACAACCTGTACTTTTTCTTTCAATTTTTGTGGAGCGAGAGGAGCATACCGTCTGACCGTTTCGGTACAACTCCATGCCTCCACTTACGGCAATTCATTCAACAAAACTCCATTCCGGACAAGAATCAATGCCCATATATGGAGTTGTACCGGCGACAATCAGCAATATGCGTGTTTCAGCGCTTTTTCGAACGCTGTCCTGGAGTCTCCGACAGATCTGTTTTTGCAGAAGAAAACATATTTCCTGTTCTTTCCTCTTTGGGCTATCAGGACAGTTCTCATCGCCTTCGGCGTAGAAATCACATGCCCGTTTCATTTCTTTCGCAAAAAGCGGGACTGTGCCTTTCCGAAAACCGATCCGATTCCAGCGCAAACGCAGAACATCGCCTTTTCCCGATCCTGTAAAGATCGAAAAAAGAAATACCGGTTTCCGGTGCACAAAAAGCTATCAAATCCCCTTTTTGTTTCTTTGCCAGACAAACCGTCATCGTGCCTGATGGACACTCCCATACAGCGACATCCCTTAACGGCTTGTCAGTCCGTTCAGGCATTGAAATGATGACCGGTATTCCTTCATTTTTTCCCGTGATTCCACACGCCAACCGGAGACGGACAATATTTCCCTCAGGAGCTGACCGACAAAAATTATTGATAAAAAATTGACAGATATTTCACTTCGTCATCGTAAAAATACCGGACATCAAAACAGATATTCTTGTGTTCACTCACGATGACAACCATTCCGAAGACATTTTTTTCCCGCCGTTTTCATATCGACAGCCGATGGCTGATCGCTCTCGCTGCATGTTACTTCACCACTGTCCTGAATCTGGGCCTGTGGCGCTATATCGCAAATCATCTTGCCATTACCGGCGTCAATATGTTTTTTTTCGGAATCAGTCTGCCGGTTCTGATTTTCACGGCACTTTACCTGATATTCAATCTTCTTGTATTGCCGTATATCGGCAAACCTTTGCTGATCCTGCTGCTGATTATCTCAAGTGCCGCCAACTTTTTCATATTCAGTTTCGGCATCTTTATCGATTCCTACATGATCCGGAATGTTTTCGAAACAAACATGCGTGAAGCGCTTGATCTCATCACGCCCGGTTCCCTTTTATGGATATTTTCCGGCGGAGTATTGCCTGCGATATTGTTGCTTTTTGCCCGGATCGATTACCGGCCCTTCTGGAAAGAATGCCGTTTCCGTATTTTCGCCATAGCCGGTTGCCTTGCCATGACGGGGATAATCGCCGCGCTTTTCTTCAAGGAATATGCCGCTTTCGGAAGAAACCACCGCGATCTGCCGCGACTGATCAATCCGACCAACTACATCTATGCCACGGCACGCTATTTCCATCTCCAGTCAATGGTCAACCGCCAGCTCCAGCGACTGGACGAAGCAGCCAGACTGGCTCCTTACAAGGATGCCGCGCCGACTGTATTCATTATGGTCGTCGGTGAAACCGCCCGCTCGATGAATTTTTCCCTGAACGGATACCCGCGCAAAACCAATCCTCTCCTTGCCAAAGAAGACGTCATCTCCTTCAGAAACGTTTATTCCTGTGGCACGGCTACCGCCACATCCGTTCCCTGCATGTTCTCCAACATGCCAAGAAACCGGTTCAATGTAAATGACGCGAAATATTCCGAAAACATGCTTGATCTCATACAACAGGCCGGTTTCGAAGTGCTATGGCGCGAAAACGACGACGGTTGCAAAGGCGTCTGCAACCGGGTTCCCAACGAAGATATGGTCAAAACAAACGATATCCGTTATTGCGACGGTCAAAGCTGTTTCGACGAGGTTCTGGTCGAAAATCTGGAAGAATATCTGGCCAATGTCAAGAAAGACGCTTTCATCGTTCTGCACATGATCGGCAGCCATGGGCCTACCTATTACAAACGTTATCCCGACTCTTTCCGGAAATTCACGCCCACCTGCGATACTGCTGAAATCCAGAAATGTACCCGTGAGGAAATCGTCAATACCTACGACAACACCATTCTCTATACCGATTTCGTCGTCTCACGAGCCATCGGCATCCTCAAGAAATTCCCTCATCTCGAATCCGGACTGCTTTACGTCTCCGATCACGGCGAATCGCTGGGCGAAAACAACATTTACCTGCACGGATTACCCTACTCCATTGCACCTGAAGAACAGAAAAAAGTCCCCACGATCCTGTGGATGTCCGACAACATGAAAAAGTTCGACCATCTGGATTACAGTTGCATCGCGAAAAAGGCGGAAGAAAACACCTTCTCGCACGACAATATTTTTCACACCATTCTGGCTCTGATGGAAATCAGATCGAAAACCTATGACAAGTCGCTGGACATGTTCGACCCATGCCGGCTTGAACCGCTGCCATGAAATCAGCCCTTCCATAGCCAGACTTCAGGCAACTGTTTTTCATGAAATGCTGATAACTACTGTACGCCACAATCAACCCGTTTCCTGCCGAACGAAACAGACAACGGCGGCAAAAACATCCACAGCCCTGTTTCCGTGGACAATCTGTCTCCGGGCAAGCATATTCTCCCGTACAACATCCGGTGCAGGGAAATCCATTCATTCCGCCTGACAACATGAACGAAACACCGTCTTCCGACAATTCGCACGCTCCCGAAACTTTCCACCTGTTCACTCCGGTCAAAACACAGCCGATATTCCACTCCATTCTCACGGATTGTCGGGAGACTGTTTTCCATACCGGCCACGGCAATTGATTTCCAGAAAATCCTGCCACCTCGAATCTTTCCCTCGATGAGAACCGTATGCGCCTTTTCACCCTGTCTCAGGAAATCTCCCCTGTCAGAAAAAACATGCCTTATTGAATAAAAAACACCATTGCAAACATGTTTCCATGCGCTCAAAACTTCCGCCATTTCCTATCAGCCCGGCAGGATTCCCAAGTTTACTTTGCAAATAAACAGTGGTCTAATTAAAGGAAAATCATTGAAGCGACTCATCTCCCGAGTCCTATTTCACCTAGGAGACTTTTCATGAATGAAACGATCAGCGCAATGCTCTCCCGCCGAAGCATTCGTTCCTACAAAACCCGGCAGGTTTCCGATCGCGATTTGAACTGGATTCTTGAAGCCGGCATTTACGCCGCGACATCCAGAAACATGCAATCCTGGTACCTGACTGCCGTACAGAACAAAGACCTTCTGAAAAGACTGAGAGATGCAGCCTGCGACACCATGCTCAAGTCAGACAACGAACGCAATCGTGAAAAGGCACTCGATCCCGGTTTTTCCCCTTTCTACAATGCCCCCACCCTGATTATCGTTTCCGGCAATGAATCCAGAAATGCCAGAGTGGATTGTGCCAATGCAACCCAGAACATGTGCGTCGCGGCAAACTCTCTTGGACTCGGATCATGTTATCTGGCCAGTTTTACCATGGCATTTGAAAACCCGGCCGTCGCCGCTGTTCTTCTGAGAGATCTGGGCATTCCGGAAGGATATTCCCCGCAATTCGGCGTTGCACTCGGTTATGCGGACGAACAGCCGGAAACCCCTCATCGCAGACGGGACGTCATCCGTATCCTCAAATAGATGGCAAAACGGATGAAACTGTTCGGAAAACACTGTGCCGGAATGCTGGCG
Organism: Oxalobacter aliiformigenes; assembly: GCF_027116575.1. GTDB lineage: Bacteria > Pseudomonadota > Gammaproteobacteria > Burkholderiales > Burkholderiaceae_D > Oxalobacter > Oxalobacter aliiformigenes. Next base: position 1,810,448 of record NZ_CP098252.1, read on the forward strand.
ATACTGGCATTTCCGGGCATGGTCACCTGTGCGGACATCACACTGCCGCCTCCGCAAACAAAAGGGGGCCAAGGAATTTTCACTCTGCTGAAATCGCGTCATTCGTCAACCCCGGCCGATTTTCCGCTGAAAAATATCTCTGCGCAAGAACTCTCCAGCCTTCTCTGGGCCGCCACCGGACAAAACCGTTCACCAAGAGGCTGGACAATTCCCCTGGCGATGAACACTGCCCCCTATAACAAAATCTATGTCCTGGACGACAGCGGCGTTTACCGGTATCACTGGAAACAGAACAGGCTCATCCGGATTTCCGACAAAAACATCAAGAACGGGATCAGCCCGCAAAACATCGTCGGCAAATCACCTGTCGTGCTGGTTTTCGTTTCCGGAAGCAATATCAAAAAAGAATATGTCTATACCACAACGGGAGCAATGACCCAGAATATTTATCTGGCAGCGGAATCCATGGGAATCGGAGGCCGATTTGTCATGACGATGAATGAAAAGGCCATTCGTGAAGGACTGAAGCTGAAAACCGGTGAATATCCGCTCAATCTGATGCTCATCGGCAAGAAATGACCTCTCCATAACGGATTTTCCATTGTCCTTTCAACCATTCCAAAAACAGAAGACCGCTCCTTCCTGTCCACTGTTATTGTGCACTACGAAAAACACTCCAACCTCATGACGGTTTCGAGAGTCGTCGCCACAGCAACACATCCGGTTTCTGAAAAGGATCCGCCGGGCAAATTGAAACAAATTTGATTTTTCAAAGCATCCGACTCTTGCCAAATGATACATTTTCAAAACTGAAGGTCCAGTTTTATACTGAATCGATCCCTTCGGGAAACAAAAACATCCATGGAGACACACATGAAACGATATCTTCTATCCTTACTGGCAATTCCCCTCGTTCTGGCCGGTTGCGCACAAACTCCCAGTTCAAACCCGCCTGCCTCACAAGCAGTGGATTCCCTCGACGCATTCCATTGGCAACTGACCGATGCGACCGACCGTGGTGGCAAGCGACTGGACTATCTGTTCGTCCAGCCCGGCACCCCCGTCCAGATGGACTTCAAAACCAACCGTTTTTCGGTTTCCAATACCTGCAATGTCATCAACGGTACTTATTTGCTGACCGACAATGTCATTACCTTTTCCAATATGATGTCAACCCGGATGCTGTGTGCCAATCCGCAGCTGAATACACTTGAACAGAAAGTAGCCTCCCAGTTGCAGAACCGTGCGAATATCGATCTGTTTCTTTCCGCAACACCGGTCATGAAACTTCGTTTCTATGATGGCAACACCCTGACTTTTACGGGCCGGCCGACAGCCGATGTCCGTTACGGCGGAACAGGTGAAACCGTTTTCATGGAAATCGCTTCCAATACAGTAACCTGCAGTTCACCGACACTGCCAGTGAAACAGTGCCTTCAGGTTCGTGACGTGTATTATGACAACAGTGGCGTCATCACCGGAACAAGCACATGGCGTGCCTTCTATCCAAACATCGAGGGCTACCAGCACCAGGAAGGTGTCGGCCACATTCTCCGTTTGAAACGGTACAACGTACCCAATGCACCCGCCAATACACAAAACCAGGCTTATATTCTTGACATGATTGTCCAGTAATCCGTCCTCCCTCAGAGGGCGTTCAAACCCGGCCGGTTTTCTGCCGGCGGGATGCCGGGTCTGCGCAGACATTCTGTGGTTTTGTCCCCGGTCAGCCTTTCAGCCGATACGACCGGACAGAAAAACCCGTATTGTCTACCCTTGCAAGAAAAAAGGAGCGATTTCCGCTCCTTTTTTCGTGTTTTGTGTTTTTCGTGTTTTGTATTGGATTGAAGCCGGCGATCAGAACAGATAATTGACGACGAAGTTGCCCATGACGCCTTCCCGTTGGCCAACGTAGCCTTCTATTGTGAAGTCGTAGTTCCACCGGCTTTTTTCCGACGGTACGAATTTAACGCCCAGTTCCAGTACGCCGCTGTCTCCTTTCAGGCTGGTGTCTTTCAGGCTGTATCCCATGACGCTTCCTCTCGCGTTTCCGTCGAATTCGTGTTCCCAGGCTATGCCTATGTAGGGCATGCCGGTTTTTTCCGCTGTGTAGTTGAGCCGGGTTCCCAGCCGGGTACGGTGGCTGTCGATGTCGTCGAGTTTGTGGTCGGCTCCGTTTATTTCTGTGTTGAAGCCGTTCAGGTGCAGCCAACGGTATTTGAGGTAGCTGTCGAGCATGTAGTCGGGGTGGTATTGCCATTCCCGACCGATTTCGAGTCCCGCTCCGTAGTAGGTGCTGTTTTTGTCGTAGTCGAGTTTTTCTCCGCTTCCGTCTTTGAGGCGGCTGTTGTAGTCGCTGAAGGCACGACCGATTCTGGCATGGGCCTGGAGGTAGGTGCCTTTCCAGTTTCCTTCTTTCTGTTTTCTTTCTCCGATGGCTCCGATTCCGTAGTAGTGGATGTCTCCGTTTCCTTTTGCCCACCGGTTATGGGTGTCTATGTTTCCCCAGCCGGCTTCGATGTACAGGGCTCCGTTGAGGTCTTTTTCGGTGTCCTGTTTTTCGTTGAGTTTGCTTCTGAGTCCGATGAACCAGTGGGTTCCTGTGGTGTGGGCCCAGGCTTTGTTTCCGTTCAGGTCGTGGTGCAGGTCTCCTCCGCTGACGGCGCCATAGAAGCAGGTCTCGGGGATGCTTCCGTCTTCCCGCAGGCTGCACTGGAGTTTGCGGTCGAGGATGAAGTCTCCTGCCGCGTTCAGGAAGTCTGTCAGGGCCAGCCGGCTTTCGTTGATGGTTTCTGTTCCGGGGACGATTTCGGTTTCTCCTGTTTTGACGAGGTCGATGCTGTCTCCGTCAACGCTATCGATGCCGGGGCCGTCCCATTCTACTTTGTAGAGGGCCTGGAGGGCTCCTTTTTCGCGGACGGTGACTTGTCCTTTTTCGTATTTGACGTTTTCTGCTGTCAGGCCGGCATCTGTTTTGTTTTTGATGACTTCGTAGCGTGGGACAAGCGCACTGTTGGTGTGGGCTATGGCTTTCTGAGCAGTGTGGAGGTGGATAGTGCTGTTACCGAGACGGGTCGTTTCTTTTTCTGTCAGGACGATGATCGGGTCACCGGCACGAAGCGTCAACCCCGCCAGATCGAGGTCAATGCGGTCGAAGTTTCCGATGTTTTGTGCACGCCCTTTAAAATTTCTGATGTTCAGGGTGTTGTTGTTTTGTCCTGTGGCTGTCGCATTGCTTCCGTAGAGCCAGGCTTTTGTGATGTCGATTCCGTTTTTTCCATTCAGGTTGATGGTGTTGCTGGTGACGGTTCCGTTATTGCTGTAGCCTGCATAGATTCTTCCTGCAACTGTCCCTCCGTTGAGGTCAATGGTGTTGCCGGTGACGGTTCCGCCGGCAGATTGGCCTCCGCGTATTCCGTCAAGGACGCTGCCTCCGTTTATGGTGACGGTGTTGGATTCGGCGTTCCCGCTGCCGTTGCTGTAACCTCCATAGACATTTCCCTTTACTTCTCCTCCTGTCATGGTAACTTCGTTGCCTATTACGCTTCCTGCGCCGTTGCTGTAACCTCCACGGACTTTTTCGCTTATGGTTCCTCCTTCTATGGTGACGGTGTTACCCTTGACTTCACCGTTGCTCTTTTCGCCAGCGAAGCCGCCAAAAATGGTTTTGCTTACGGTTCCTCCTTTTACGAAGACTTCATTTTCCGTTACATCCCCGCTGCCGTTGCTGTAACCGCCACGGACCTCTTTCTCTACTTTTCCTCCTGTCATGGTGACGGTGTTGTTGCTGACGGCTCCACTGCCTTTGCTGTAACCGCCATAGACGGTTTCGTTTACGGTTGTTTTTTCTCCTGAGATGGTCACGGTGTTTTCCTTAACTTCACCGCTGCCGTCGCTCTGGCCACCACGGACATCTTCGCTTAACGTACCACCTGTGATGTTAACCTCGTTGTTCTGGACAACACCTGTGCTGTTTTTGTCAGCCAAACCGCCAAAGACAGCCTTTCCTACTTCTCCACTTGACACGAAGACTTTGTTTTCTGTCACGTTACCACTGCCGTTGCTGTAACCACCATGGACTGTTTCGGTTACCTGGCCACCTTTGATGTCAACGGTGTTGTTCCGGACAACACCGTTGCCGAGGCTGTAACCACCATGGATGCTCCTCCCTACTGTTCCTCCTGTCATTTCAACGGTGTTTTCCGTGATGGCACGGCCGTCATTTGACTGCCCAATGAAACCGCCTAAAACACTTCCGCCATATGATGGATTGACTTTCTCTACCACAGCACCTTCTTTTATCTCGACGGTATATCCGCTGACACTATCACTTTCACTGGCATTCTCGCTGCCGTGACCACCATAAACGTCACCATTGACAGTCCCATATGATTCTCCTGTACCCACCGTTATCTTTTTCGTCTGTTGGTCAGCATATACACTTGCCGCCGATACATGAGGAGCACAAAGAATGGCGGAAAGCGCAACTCCTGCACAAAACAGTCCTTTGACGATTTTGCGGCCGTGGGTTTCTTCAACCGGCGGTTTGAAAGATGCCGGGTTTTCTCCGGCTGCGGCATGACGGGATATGCGGGACATGGCTGTTTCCTTTCAGGGCACTTTTTCGCCGTTAACGTCCTCCAATAATCATTGACGACCGTTAATAACCATTAACGGTCGTAACCATTTCGCAACCTCCTGTTTTTCAACGCCTTTTCCGGATGCCGCCTTATCTCGTCCTTGTCGTTTCCCTTCTCCTATCTTCCTGCCCTGTTTCTTTTTTATCCGGATTTCTCTTTTGTTTTGTTATACTTATTTCAATTTTTTAATATTCCTGTTAACGTTTTTTAATGGTTATAACCTCTCTTTTTCTCCTGTCTCTTTTTCACCATACTTCTTCTTTTCATGCTTTGGAGAACTGATCCGCTTGCGGGTTGTCATGTCACCTAAAGAGTTTTCCGGGCCGGCTTTATCAATAAACAATATGCCGCCTTTTCCGGAATAGTCGCTTCAAAATGGAATGTCGATGGTAATGCCGTTATTTCCCGTATCGAAAACCGGCAGAAAGCGATCGTGGCAAGCTGAAAAACAGGCCGTCAGAAGGACAGGAAGGAAAAAACCGTCAGGAAATTGTCCGGCGCCTGACGGTTTCAAAAGCTTCGATTGATCTGGTGAGCAGATACTGCAACTTCAGCCTGTCATCCTGTGACACATACCGGAGAACATTGACCTTTCCGGCCGGCAAGGAACGTATCAGAACCAGTGCTTCATACAAGTAATCAAAACCCCGCTGCAAATTCTTTCTTTCACGATTGCCCAATCCGTTTTTCTCAAGCAGTTCAAACAGGGTTTCGCGTAATTCAACATGTCCAAGGTCTTGAAAACTGTCTGGCAGAAAATTTTCCTGTCTCTTTTCCCCGGCATCGATATCCAGAAATTCCGAGAACTCCTGCAAATTGACGACGAGAATTTGCAACCGCCCTTCCAGAATTGTCCCGTACATATGGGAAAGCACCACGGCATTACTGTTTCTTTGATGTCGGACATAAATGGAAAAAACGAAAACAATAAAAACAATAGCGACGATACCCGCAGCAAACAGGATATCCGTCAACCCGGAGGAACCGGATACCTTTTCGGAAGCGGATGCCGCTGCCGGATGCAATATGGCCAGACCGGACAACAACAATAACAGATACCGTCTCAAATGCATGTTTTTCCTGAAAAATCAGATGACAAGAAAACTATACCCGCTAATGACAGGTCCAGAAACGACTTCCTGGGCTTTCATCATTGAATAGCCGCAAAAAATGTAACATTTCCAGAAGAGCCGGCCTGAAAAATTCTGTCTGTATGAAAAAACCGGATTCATTCGTTATATTTTCTGTCTGATCCTTTCGCTTTTTCAACAGGATATTTCAAGGCGTTTTTTTCCATTTTCCTGAGGGCCGCCTGCTGCAAATCGATTTTGGCCAGCGACGCAAAACGGATCAGATACAAAAGAATATCGGCAAGCTCTTCTTCCGTATGTTCGCGTACCGTTTTGTCCGCATCGATTTCCCGCCAGTCATGCTGGCCGCGTGTCCACTGGAATATCTCAAGCAGTTCAGACGCTTCGACAGCCAATGCCGAAGCAATGTTTTTGGGAGTATGAAACGGTTTCCAGTCACGTTCGGCAGAAAACTTTTCCAGTTCTTCCGCCAGCATCTCATCGTCAATCATTCCGTTTTTTCCCTGATATTCCCTGTTTTTCCCGGTACGATTTCTTCATTACCGGAAAGAACACTGTGAGAGACACCTTCGATAACCCTGACTTTCTGGAAATCACGCCCGTTCGGTTGCTGATAGGCATATAAACCGAATTGCGGCAATATGGAATAAAGATGATCGAACATATCCGATTGGATCGCTTCATAATCGTTCCAGACTGTCGTCGCGGCAAAACAGTAAATCTCGATTGGCAAACCTGTTGCGCCCGGATCCATCTGCCGGACAAGTATCGTATCGTTTTTCACGATTTTCGGATGACTTAACAGATACTGTTCCACATAAGCCCTGAATGTTCCGATATTGGTCAGCTGACGACGATTGGCGAAACTGTTTCCGGCTTCGCCAAGCCGGTTGTTCCATTCCCCGATTTCCTTTTCCTTGGTTGCCAGATAATTCTGCAAAAGCCGTATACGGTGGACATTGATACTTTCCTGTTCTGTCAGAAAATGAATGCTGGTCTGATCAATATAAATGGAACGCTTGATTCTCCGTCCTCCCGATTCCTGCATACCCCGCCAGTTCTTGAACGGATCGGTAATCAGACGACGGGTCGGAAAAGTCGTAATCGTCCTGTCCCAGTTCTGTACCTTGACCGTATGCAAGGCGATATCGATAACCGTTCCGTCGGCATTGAGGTTCGGCATTTCAATCCAGTCTCCTACCCTGACAAGACCGTTTGCCGCAATCTGGATACTGGCGACAAGAGACAACAGGGTATCCTGAAAAACCAGCATGAGTACCGCCGCCATGGCACCCAGTCCTGAAAGCAGAATGACGGGTGATTTATCAATCAGTGTGGCGATGATGAGTATGCCGGCAACCAGATATATCCCGAGTTTGAGCAACTGGATATATCCCTTGATCGGGCGACTGGCTGCAATCGGCCGTCTGTTATAAATAGCTTCGACGATATTCAGTGCCGCACAAAGCGCCATGGCCAGTGTCAAAATGATGAACGAGGCCGCCACGGTCCGTACAATAAACGCGATTTTCTCCGGAAGATGCGGGACCCACACAATACCATGCGTAAATGCCAGAGCCGGAACGATATTGGCCAACCGCGCAATAAACTTTTCAAGCAGATTATCACCGACATCGGAAATCGAGGTGAGTCTGAGTGCCCGGTGAACCAGCCGGAGCAGGATTTTCTTGACGACAAAATTCAGAAAACAGGACACGGCGACCAACAGACTGAGTGCTGCCAGGGTGTACAGTAATGGCGAATCGTCGAAAAAAGAAAGATACTCGTTAATCAGGGATATCATAAAAAAACCGGATTTTATTCAATGGCGCATTTCCGGCAGGAAACCGGGACAAGTGTGCAGAAATATACCATCCATTACCGATGGTTGACAGTACTATGCAAACACGAGGCGCTCACTTTTCGTCCATTCTTCCCGGCAGAATCCTAACTGCCCGATTTTTCCCTCCCGGTCAACCGGAACAACGCCATTCATGCGAGCGGACAATCGCCTTGTCTTTCCCAAAAAAGCAGGTTATCACAGGAAAAATCCACTTGATGGAAAAAACCGTTTTTCGCATACTCCTGCCAGAGACATTTTTTGCCAATCAGATCTTTTTCATGAATGAAATTGGTATCATGCATATTATTTTGACGACATCCGATTTCATCTATGACCAACGCATCGCAACAGCAGGATTTCCCCTTCCGGGGACTGAAACCCGAATCCGTCTGGAAACATTTCGCCGCTCTCTGCCACATTCCGAGACAGTCCAAACATGAAGGTCCTGTCAAAGACTATCTCCGGAAATGGGCGACAGGACAGGGACTTGTCAACTTCATCGACGCGGGGGGCAACCTTGTCATCCGCAAACCCGCCAGTCCCGGACGGGAAAACGCTCCCGGTATCATTCTTCAGGCTCATCTTGACATGGTTTGCCAGAAAAACGATTCCTCCACACACGATTTTTCGCGAGACCCCATCCATGCGACTGTTCGCGGCAATCTTGTTCTCTCAGAGAATACGACACTTGGTGCGGACGACGGCATCGGTGTTGCGCTGGCCCTTGCCGTACTGGATGACAACTCACTGGTTCATGGACCACTCGAAGCCCTGCTGACAGTCGATGAAGAAGAAGGAATGGGGGGAGCCAACAAGCTGGCGACCGACGTACTGCAAGGCAAAATCCTGCTGAATCTCGATAGTGAAACATGGGGGGATTTTTGTCTCGGCTGCGCCGGAGGTATGGACGTTCTGGTCCGACGTGCCGGACATCCCGAAACGTTCCCAGCCGGATGGCAGGCTGTACAAATCGACATCACCGGGTTGCGTGGCGGACATTCAGGCATCAACATTCATGAAGGACGCGGCAACGCTATCAAGCTTCTGGCAAGAATTCTCCATTCGTTGCAAAACCGTTTTCCGGTATGTCTGTCGACTTTGACAGGAGGAACCGCACGTAATGCCTTGCCAAGGGAAGCCTCCGCCATCATCGGAGTACAACCGCAAAACACGGCTTCTTTAAACGATCTGCTTCAACAATGGCAAACCCTGATCCGTCAGGAACTGGCAGGAGTTGATGAAAATATCCGGATCGGCTGGAAACCTGTTACCGCCGGCCAAATCATGTCTTCCGATGATCAGCGCGTCTGGTTGCATTCACTGCATGCCGCTCCCCATGGTATATGGCGGATGAGTGTTTCCGCGCCCGGTTCTCCGGAAACATCGAACAACCTCGGAACGGTGAATTTGCAACCGGACAGCGGTTCATGCACGTTTATGGTCCGTTCGACCATTGAGAGCGCCTGTCATGCACTAGCAGAAGAAATCGCGAGCCTGTTTGCCCTGTCAGGTATACAAATCAGGAAAGAAAACGCCTATCCGGGATGGGCACCTGATCTTTCATCTCCCTTGCTGGCACTCTGCCGGAAAATCTATAAACAGGAATTTGGCAGCGAACCGGCCACCCATATTATTCATGCCGGACTGGAATGCGGGATTCTGAAGTCGAAATATCCCGATCTCGATATCATTTCATTCGGCCCGACTATTCATAGTCCCCATGCGCCGGGAGAATCCGTTGAAATCGACACAGTCGAAAACTGCTGGCGCCTGTTGAAGCCCCTGTTGAATGCCATAGAATAAAAACAGTAGTCCAACCAACCGATGTAATGGCAAATACCGGAAAGAAACGGATCATTCTTTCCGGTATTCAATCTTCAAACCGGACACAAACTTGCATCTGTCCGAACCATGTCGGCCTTCAGTGACTTCTTTCACAGCAAACCGGAAAGAGAATCCCCTGCATTTGTCAGATCTGCAAGCTTACAAGCCGCGTTTTTCAGCAAGTGCCTGATAGAAAGCGATTTCATTTTCCCAAAGTGCCGCCCGGTCGATTTCCCCGTTTCTGAAGGCCTTCAGATAGCCGGGCAGATTTTGCATGGAGATATAACGAATGGCTGGCGTTTTTTCAACATCCAGCCATGCATCCGGGTCATTCCCGTACCAGCCGATCGCATTGTCGCCATCCAGCAGGGACGAGACATCTTTGGCAAGACTGTTCGGGTTGTCATACACATGGCAAAAATCATCTCCGTCATCCGCAACCTGCAGTTGCAAATAACCGCTTGGATAAAATATGACACTCATTTCCATCGACATCCCCGATTCATCTGTGAAAACGCTTTCCATCATATAGGAAAACCGAAGAAACCGGCATGCGACAAATTTCAGTACCGAAACATATCCATTTCTGCTGTCTCATTTTTACCGTTTCCCAACCAGATTCCGCCTGTCAGGTATTCATCCCGGAAACAAGGGAAAATTCATGCCATACCGGAAAAATGAAATGTCACGACCGGAAATACCGTTCTTTCAGTTGATCGGAAACTGGCAAAACACGATGACCACACATACCGAACATACAAAAATCAGTGCATCCATTATTTCGGAAACAATACCATTCATTTTTCAATTCCTCTCTGTTTACTGTTTATATTTACAGTATATCATACTGTAAATATAAACAGTTCCATTTTTTTGTTCCTCCTTTTCCGGACACAAAAAAATCTCCCGTCCTGAAAAGACGGGAGATTGACGAAAAAAGTGAAATCAGTCGTTATTGATATCCAGCAGACCTGAATAGCTGATAAATACTTTCTCACCACGATAAACAGGCAACGGTTTTTCTCCTTCCTTCAACGGAGTATCGCGCTGCTGGTTCTCGTTGGCAAAGCTGACATACGCGAAATTTCCCCTGGCACCTTTTTCCTTGTAAGCCGCCTCAATATCCTTGATATTGGATGGGATTTTCGCTTCTTCAGGATAACGTACCGCCTGAACGACGACCCATTGCAAACCGGCATCGCCTCCCAACCAGATCGAAGGCTGCAATTCGGGATTACTGTTCCAGGCTGTCACCGACTCTCCGCTCTGAATCAGATTTTGTCGAACGACCTGAATGGCGAAATCATGCAATTCCCAGTCCGTCATTTCGATCTTTTCATCTGTTACCAGATCGGGCGGATTGACAGGTGTACGATCTTTCTGGGACAACAGTCCCCATCCCTTTTCAACAGGAATCCAGTGCCCGAACGAAAATCTCATCGGCATGATACAGGCATGGCCATTGCACTTTTCCGCAATCTTGATCAGCGCCTCTTCAGAACCCGGTGTTTTCAGCTGACCTTCGGCATCCTCAATCCGTATGAAAAAAAGCTGATTGCCAAGACGGAACGAAAGATGTTCCATAATCGGCTGATCCAGATGGGCACGTATCCATGCCGGCCCTCCTTCAATCTGTTGTTGCAGATGACGGCCGGCATCATGCCAGCACTGGATGAAATCATCTGACAAAACCAAGGATTCTTTTTTTTCCTGCATAATTATTGTTCCTGTTTCAGTGGGAGAAAAATTCATTGTACCGGACATTTTCTTCCGGGACGTACATCCTGATCAAAACGTCAATATCTTTGTAGGATATCACGCTCCGAAGTGTTTCGAGACAAGTTCTTCCGGAGATGTCCCTCTGGAAAATTCCGATTCGACAATTTGTATAAACGCTGGCATCCCACCGCAATTTTTGATGACAGGTGTCGGACGAAGTCCTTCTTCCAGCAATAACTGGACCAGCCGGAAATAATAAGGCAACACGCCTTCGATAAAATCCCAGCGTTTTGGCGCGGCGATGGAATACAGCCAGCGATCGACAAAATGGGCCGGTTCTTCACCGGATCTGTGCGACTGCGCTATGGTGGTATCGTAAGTCTCTTTCAATACCTGTTTTAACAGGGATTCTTCCGCTCCCTGAACGAGAAGCTCCCGAATAATATCAACTTCATACTTCTCCGGCGTCGGATATTTCTCCCGGAAGGTCTGGGCAGACTGAACACCGGTTCTCACTTCATGAACAATTCTGCTTTTCCTGAACCACCTCTGGAATACACCGAGAAGAAACACTATCACTGTCGCCATAACGACAGACGCCACGATCATCCATGTTTCCATTCACACTCCCTCATACCCGTCGCAAGCCTCCCATTCGCACAACACTGCCAACCGGTTCCGAATGCGGCCGCCATTCACGTTTTTGCATCCTATTTTAACTCATGTCCCCATATGCACATCTTTTCCTAATCGCCGCATACTGCCAGTTCATTCCAGGATGTCGTATATCTTGGGGACATTCGCTCTTTTCGGGGTTCCCAATACCGGTGCATCCAGTCATCCTGTGACAGACGCAAAGCCCCGTTTCCGAACTGTCCGTTGATTTCATCCATCACCTTCATGATCCGTTCCTGTCTGGAATCGGCAAACATATCCGGAAAAAACAGTGACTCCGGAGACAGCTCACTGACGCAAACCCCTGCCTTGCGATACTCATATCCGGACTTGTATATCCTGTGAAGCCCGATCATCGCATACCGGTTTATTTCCACCGTACTACTGGTCGGTTCGACAAGTGGCAAACTGATATAGGGATGATATTGAGGCCGGTCTTTCCTGAACGGATCTGTCTCCAGAAACACATGCACCATCCCGGCAACAGATTCCTGCTTTCTCAGTTGCCGACCGATCTTCGTCGCATGAAAAGCCATGGCATTTTCCAGATCATCCTGTTTCGTAATCCGTTCTCCGAAAGAACGGCTGGACATAATCTGTTTGCGTGGCGGACTGATATCAGCTATCTCGATACATGGAATACCCCGCAATTCAGAAACCAGCCGTTCCATCGGCACGCCAAAACGGGCACGCATGGCCTTGATGTCCGAATCATGCAACTGGCAAACCGTTCCAATCCCAAGACGCCTCAATGACCGGTTCAGCCTCTGACCAATTCCCCATACCTCATCAACCGGAATTTTGTCGAGCAGTACGCGTTTCTGCTGTCGATCCAGAACATTGTAAAAAAAAATTCCCTTCGATTTCGGATGCTTCTTCGCAACAAAATTGGCAAGTTTCGCTAGCGTTTTCGTCGGGCCGATACCGATACATACCGGAATACCTGCCTGCTTGCAGACAATTTCCCGGATAGCGCAAGACCGTTCCCGGATATCGTCGAATCCGGTCAGATCCAGAAACGATTCATCAACACTGTATTCCTCATGAACCGGTGAAAAATCCGCCAGCATGCACTTCACCCGGTTGCTCAGATCGGAATACAAGGGAAAATTGCCTGAAAATGCCATGACATCCCGATATTTATGCAATCCTTTTACCTTGAACCAGGGTTCTCCCATCCGGATTCCCAGCCTTTTCGCTTCATCACTTCGGGAAATCACGCAACCATCATTGCTGGACAGTACAACCATTGGCCTGCCATCCAGATCAGGCCGGAACACCCGTTCACATGAAACGAAAAAGTTGTTGCAATCAACCAGCGCAATACATTTTTCCATTGGTATGTTCCCGGCAGATCTGTACTCCATCGCTGAACGCCCCCGGTCAAAGTCATCTCCGGCCCGCTTTTCATTGCGATTGCCCGATATATTCCATCCATATACATCACTCACAGCCCCCATTAGCACATGTTTTCCTTAAAATCCGGATCGGCAATAAGGGATAACCGGATCCTGTTTCTAAACAGGAAAATGCGGAAAACGCAAATCTGTCAATCAACAATTGCCACTGCCTTGTATACAAAACCGGAATGCAGGTCAAGAGTACCCGACCAGCCTAGTTTTCAGTAAAAAATGGATCTCCGAACAAATAAACTATTATGTACAAACAAGATTATTATGCTGTACAAATATACAGCATAATAATCTTGTTTGCAGAAGAAAACAATGAATCCATTACGTGGATGACAACAAATAACACACCATTTTCCATCTGCTTTATTCGCCTTGCCCGTTATCATGGCAGACATTCCATCCAGGAATGGTTAATGCAAAACGGAATGACCGGAAAAAACCGTTATGATTTTTACCAATGACATACCCTCTTTTCAGTACAGACTCTGAAAGATTTTCTAACCATGAAGATGAAATTGATCTATCGTCATTCCAGGCGTCATGATAAAAATACTGACAAATTAACTATTAAAGAAAGAAGTAAATTGCCCGATTTCATTTGTATCAGACAAAGACAAACTTGAATTGGCACATCACATTCTGCAAAAAACGCCCGAGTCCGGTATGAACGTAAAAAGTTCGCATATACCGGAATGAGCTGACAAATAATCTAGCCATTTGATAATATTTTGCAAGGAACACTGTATTGCCCGCATTATGGGTTGAACCATTTTCAGATCATTCAGGAAAAATATTACTATGACCTGTCCTGACTGTTTCCCAAAATGCATCCGTCTCATCCTACCAATGTAATGAAACTATATGCCTCTTACGATTCTGGGAAAAACCGACTTCATTTTGGCAAAAGGCTTTCCCGAAAGTTACCGATTTGATATTACCACTATTCCTCTGAGCTCTCATGACACTTGAAACCCGTTATCGCTGCCCCGTCTGCCACTATGAACGCACGCTTACATACGGCACGCAATGGTCGCATGTCGATGAATTGCATCGATACCGACGGGACATTCTTCGCGGGAAATACGGAGATCAGGCAAAAAAATGGCTGACACGATATCCTGAAGGGATGTTGACCATATCAACAGCCTTGTTTTCCTGCCTGCGCTGCAAAGCGATACAGACGGCAGAGCGGCTACTGCTTGAATCCCCACAAATATCATCTTGGGAACTATCCATACACTGTACAGCCTGTTATGCACCCTGCCAATTGCTGGTATCTCCCCCGCAAGACCTTCCCTGTCCGGCTTGCGGAAAAACCTGTATAGCTATTGGCATACCTCCGGAAAAACATTGAAAATCCGGCAGTCATATCGCACTGGTCATCTTTTCCAGAGAATTTCCCTGATTCCACCAGTTTGCTTTCATGTGACATGATCAATACACGGCTTTACTGTCGAAGAAATACTATAATGTTATCTTTTTCCATATCTTGACAGGCACTGGCAGAACTGGTTTTCATGCAGGCAGCAAACAAGAAAAAAGTTATTTTCGTGACAAGAAAATGCCAGAAAACGGCAGATTTTTTCTTGGTTCATACAACAGTAAATGGTGTCTTTCATGACTGAATTCCTGCAAACGCACTGGATTGAAATAGCCGGCACACTGTTCGGCCTTTTCTATCTGTATTTCGAATACAAGGCATCCATATTGATGTGGCCTTCCGGTCTTTTGATGTCCGGTTTTTATATCTATGTTTTTTTCATCAGCGGATTCTATTCAGGCGCTGCAATCAATATTTACTATATGGTAATGGGAATTTATGGTTGGCTGACATGGTATAAAAAATCATCCGGACCAGCTAAATTGCGACAACTCCAAAAACCCGGACATTATGTTCTGGTCATCATGGCAGTTGCCGTTTTATGGGGCATTCTTTCCTGGATACTTGAACAAACCGATAGTACTGTTTTTGTTGTGGACGCACTTATCACATCCCTTTCACTAGTAGCGATGTGGATGCTCACCCAGCGCTATATCCAACAATGGATACTGCTGATCGTGGCAAATGTGATCTCGGTTTTCGCTTACGCGTATACACAGCTTTACTTTACCAGCATTATGTACATCGTTTATACAACTGCCTCTGCGGCAGCTTATTTTCACTGGAAGAAACTGGCAGAACAATGAAGTTATATCCCCTAGCTGAAGCAGACATCACGGCAAGCGCCGTAATTGTCGCTAATGGAAACTTTCCTGTACATCCTGTACCGTTGTCATTCCTGAAAAACAAAATACCCGTTGTCTGTTGTGATGGTGCCGTGAGAAAACTTCTCACCATCGGCAGGATGCCTACTGTTATCGTCGGTGATTGCGACTCTCTGTCAGAAAAAGAGAAACTGCAATACGCATCCATAATCCACAAGATATCCGAACAGGATACCAACGACCTGACCAAAGCCGTCCGTTACTGCCTCGCACAAGGATGGAAAGACCTGATTATTCTTGGCGCGACAGGCCGACGCGAGGATCATACAATAGCCAATATCAGCTTGCTGGCAGATTATATCGACATTGCCGGCGAAGTATGGATGCTATCCGATTATGGAGTCATGAATGCCATACGCGAAGACGCGACCTTTGAAAGTTATCCAGGACAGCAGGTATCCATATTTTCTATCGAAAAAAAACCGATGAGTTGCGAACACCTGAAATACGGTTTTGAGAATGTCGTATTCACTAATTGGTGGCAAGCGACACTGAACGAATCGCTCGGCAAAATATTCACGCTCCATGTATCCGGCAAAACCATTGTTTACCGAACATTCAAGGATATTTCCTGACCGCTCTTCCAACCTTGCCAGTTTAATAAAAAAGAGAACAGGGCAAAAAATTTCACAATTCATTTGCCCTGTAACCAAGCATCTATCAGACTGACAACGTTTTCATTATAGTGCTTACCTTGCAGACACGGAAATCACCAATTGATCCTAACGCCAGCAAAACCGCCGACACTCTTGTAACTTTTTTCTCCCTTTTGTAAACGCATCTGCGCCCAAGCATTCACGTTTTCATTGAGCATCACTTCAAACCCGGTTTTCAGCTCGGCAATATCGTTCGGCAAACCCGAATCAAAGTTTTCGTCTTCAATGCGAATCATTGATGTTTTCTGATTATGCCACCAGTTCAGCTCGGCATAAGGCTGCCACCGGGTATCTTTTCCCCTACTATATCCGAAAATACGTGTTCCCAAACGAGTCGATATGCCGTTTTTATGCCTGTTCTCGATTACGGTTCCGTTGCTTTCGACTACATCATTGGCATGGTAACGGGTATAAACGATTTGTGCCTGTGGCTGAACATAAACATGATAATCTTTATCTGTATAAGCATCAAAAGTCCAGCCGCCTTCCAGCGATCCGCTCCATGCCCTGCTGTTATACCGATTTTCATCGAGTTCTTCACCTTTTACCTGATTCTTGAACCAGCTATGTTGCAACCAGCTATCCAAATAAGGACCTGATGCTCCTTTCCTCGCATCAGAATACCAGGTGGTGTAAACTCCGGCACTGTAACCGGTCAGATCACTATCTGCCCTGTATACCTGTCCGTCGGTCAGACTACGGCTTCTGACCGTACCGTAACCGGCCATTACTCCAACACGCCAGTTATTGATATTTTCCGCACTACGGAAAATATCGCTTCCCACCTGAATCCTGTTGCCCCAGCGTCGCTGGTCAATTTGACCCGCACTCCGACCTGTACCATAATCAGCCTCGACATATCCCCAGAAAGCCTCTGCATTTTCGCCGGCTACTGCACTTTCCAAGAACTGCCTGTTTCCCGTACGGTCTTGCAATGTATGTCTGAACATCGTCAAGGCCGCATCCCGATTCGCCAGATATGCACCGACTTCCGGGCGTATGGGTGCTGTTCCAGCATCATTGCGTGTGGAACGCAGATACCAGTCCCCATCATCCGGATTATCCACACTTCCTTTGTAAAGCCGGTAATCATAGGCCCCTTGGACAACACGATTACCCAAATGGAACTCTCCGTCGGAAATACCGTCCACCTGAACAATCTGGATACCATTATGAGTAGCATTTCCCATACCTCCGGCATTATTCAGCATGACAGCAGTCGATCCCGATGTATTGCCCTCCACAATCAATTTATCCGTTACCGAACTGTCATCCCCCAGAACCGTGTTCATCACAAGTAAGCCACTACCGGAATAATCCCCTTTCACCCGAAGAACATTCCCTGCATCATCCCCACCCAGATGAATTGATCCGCTATTGGTCAGATTACCTGATATTGTCAAGGTACCTGTGCCCTTTGTCAGAACCGCCATTCCGCTTCCTGCGGCCAGAATTCCCTGATTGATGACATTACCGCCAATCAAACCATACCCCCCCAGAGACGCTCCCTCCGCAATTCTGACATCTCCACTTCCTGAAAGCGCACTGGAAAGGCCGTCCATCACGAGCGAACCATGCATGATTTCCGTACCACCTTCATGGGCATATTCCGAACTGATACGAACAATACCCTCGCCTTCCTTGACCAGTTTTCCAGATCCATTCATGACATTGTCGAACTTCCAGTCATCATCACTATGGAGAACAAGATTGCCTTCATTAGTGACTGTTGCTGTTCCCAACTGTGAATCTGACGTTGCGGACAGTGTTGTTCCGGAACCGATATGGATACTGCCCGAAAAATCAGCATTATCCGCCAAGAAACCCACGTTGCTACCATTTGTGAGAGACACGATTCCGGTTCCTTCCAACCTGTTTTCCATTGTCCCCTGTGCTCCGGATAACTGCAGATCGCCCGACAAATTGATATTTCCATTCCCCAATCCCTTGACTGATTGCAATCTGGCCGTGGCACCGCTTTGCAGATCTATAACAGCATCCAATTTTTCATTGGCATTAGCAACCGTCAATGTCCCTCCCGACAAATGCAGATAACCGCTACCGGAAAGATCGCCATTACTTTTTCCACCAGCCGCAATCGTCAGATCCCCTCCTCCCAGATCGAGAGTTGATCCTGTTTCTCCGTTCAGTTCACCGATATTCTGACGGAATCCATTCATATTGACTGTTGCAGTCTCACGGATATTCAATGCACTGGTATGCCCGAATACGTCATTCGCCCCCATATTTAACGTCCCGCTTGTTACGGTTGTCTGTCCACTATAATCATTGGCTGCATTCAAAAGCGTGATACTGTTATCATGTGCCCTGAACTCGAAATCGCCTGAACCGGTCAGTTTCGTGCCAAAGTTGGCATCAGGTGCTGTTGCCGAATCCAGTATTGCGTTTGTTGTGCTTTCCAGTGTCTTCAGGACATACCCGCCAAAAAGCCCCGTCATGTT
The DNA here is from genome assembly GCF_027116575.1 of Oxalobacter aliiformigenes. Classification (GTDB taxonomy): domain Bacteria; phylum Pseudomonadota; class Gammaproteobacteria; order Burkholderiales; family Burkholderiaceae_D; genus Oxalobacter; species Oxalobacter aliiformigenes. The sequence continues at coordinate 1,829,035 of NZ_CP098252.1, forward strand.
TTCAGTCTTGTTATCCGTAATGACTGCCATATATCCATAAGTCGCACGGAGATCACTGTTCCCAAACCCGTCATTGGTTACGACCGTTTTGTCCGCCGGAACGATACCATCCATCAGAAGATTCAATTGGGTTCCTGCAGAACTAACAGCATCTGCCTTGACAATCGCGATACTGTTTTCCGCGTTGACATCCCCCTGCAATAACAGATTGCCGCTTCTCTCTGGATCAGGATTCAAGGAAGCACTCCCTTTATAATTCACCGTACCCGGTACAGTCGGAGATTCTTTGGCATCCACATTCAGATACCCGACCGTCAGTACATCAACATCCGTACCGTTTCCAAGAGTGGTATTCAACTGACCGCCACTGAACGTCAGATTACCAATAGACCTGTCTCCATCCAGAGTGACACTGCCATTTTTTCCCAGTTCAAGAGTCGCCTGTGAAAGAGCCGAACTGTTGGCATCTCCCAATATCATGCTACCGCTGTCAAGTTTCACCTCGCCACTAAAACCGCTACCGACCGAGTGAGAAAAATCGAAAGTATCAGATGACGATTCCAGTGTAACCAGCAACTTGCCATCACCCTCAAGCCGGTTATCGAACGTATAAGTATCTCCATCAGGATTATCGATAAACAAGGTACCCTGTGATGCGATATCGATAACTCCACTTCCGATGGACCCTTTTCCTGTCAAACGTATCGTACCATCACTGATCAGCGTACCCCCACCGTAAGTATTTTTACCGGTAAAGGTAACTGTTCCACTACCGGCCTGCTGCATCTGCCCTGTGCCACTGATGACTCCATCATATTCCAGATCATCTGCACGATTGAAGACAACCACACCGGCATTCACAATATTTCCGGATACACTACCACTCGTACCGCCATCCCCTAACCGCAGAATCCCCGTATCGACAGATGTCGTCCCGGTATAGGTATGATCACCGGTCAGAGTCAGTTCTCCATTCCCGGCCTTGACCAGACTGCCATTCCCGCTGATTATTCCGCCATAGGCAATATCATCACTTCGGTTGAAAACGAGTTTTCCATCATTAGAAATATTCCCCGCAACACTGCCGGTCGTCCCGCCATCTCCGATTTGAAGTGTACCGGCATCAATCGATGTTCCCCCTGCATAATCATTATTTCCGGTCAGTATCAACGTCCCATTGCCTTCCTTGACAAGATTACCACTCCCTGTAATAACCCCATCATAGACAATATCATCACTTCTATTGAATCCTACCGTCCCATTATTGGCGATGTCCCCCGCATAACTTCCTGTTGTCCCTCCATTGCCAATTTGCAGGGTCCCTGCCGTAACTGTCGCCTCTCCCTTGTAGGTGTTCTCTCCCGTCAGTGTCAATGTCCCTCCCGACAAAGCCAGCGTTCCTGCACTTCCACTGATCACTCCTCCGAATTCTCCTCCTCCGGCTATTTCCAGATTTCCTCTGTTGATGTCCAGTTCCCCTTCTCCATTCAGGGTTCCTATCTTCTGGTCTTTACCGTTTATGTCCGTCCTGGCACCACTATGGATATTCAGTTCTCTTGTCTCTCCCAACGCATGGTCCGTCCCCAGTTGCAGGGTCCCTTCACTGACTGTCGTACTTCCTCTGTAATCGTTATTGCTGTTGGCCAGTATTATTCTGTCTGTCGCACTTATTGCCAGATTCCCGCTTCCTGTTATTTTCGCCTTCATGTCATTCGATCCTGCAGGCGTCGTTTCATCTCCTGACAATGTCAATGTCTGGCCATCTTTCAATTCCAGTTCGGTCAGACGGTAACTAGTAAACAAACCATTACTTCCCGGAGAATCTGAAATACTCTTCAAACCATATGCATAACTGGCAACGGCTACCGTATTGCCCTCCTGTTCCACATCAGACTGAACAACTCCCGACGCTACCGATCCCGACAGATTTTGTAAAACAAGATCCGAGGCTGCCCCCTGTACTGCATTTGCTCTGACCAGCAACTGATTTGTTTCACTGTCGTCTTGTACCAAAAGCGATTTGGCCGAAATAACCGATGTATCTGCATTAACCTGTACTGTTCCGGAATCCAGTGTCAGTACATCCGTCCAAATCACACCCGTCGGCATATTGGGAAACCGCAGCAATCCACCATTCACCTGTAAATTACCAATTATCTGTTCACCTGCTCCGACATTCGTCGTATTGCCTGAATTCAACCGGAGAGTCGATTTGCCAAGAACTGTCGTATTGTTTCCAGCCAGGCTGAACAAGCTGTCATCCAATTCAAGCGTACCGGCAAACCCCGTACCGGTTATATTGCTGAAATCAAAGGTATTTGTACCGGAAGCCAATCCCACCTTCAACAAACCGTTTCCAAGAAGTACATTGCCAAAATTGTAATTTCCGCTGAAAGGACTATCTATCTGCAAGGTACCATTTGTATTGATCGTTACATTACCCTTACCAAGAGTTCCGTTTTCAGCCAACATCAGAACCCCCTCATTGACAACCGTTCCATCGCTGTAATTCTGTACTGTCGGTAATAACAATGTACCTTGGCCATTCTTGACCAGCCTTGTCGTACCGGAAACCGGTGCTTCCAGTCTCAGCAGACCAGGGCTACTACTCTCATCCAGCCCGATATTCGCATTCACTGTTGTACCTGTATAACCGGTTTTCAGTGTACTCGACGAGTTTACTGTTCCATATCCTGAAAGATTCACGACACCACCTGCAGTGTTTCCCAACGCGATATTGGCAGAATCTAGCAACAGTGTTCCTCCAGCTACCGCAATTCCACTGCCACTATTCAGATTGATCGTTGCAGCTTTCAACGTACCCGAATTTTCACCTTTCAATGTGGCTGAATTTTTCAGATTGAATGTGCCATAAGTTGTCCGTCCATAGTTGACTCCATCGGCAACAGTAAACGTCCCGCTATTAATATTGGTATTGACATTGATATCAGTATCAAAAGCAGTCGATTTTCCGTTATCTCCATAAAAAACCGTCTCTCCAGTACCATTTTGGTCAAGTGTCAGTGTTGCACCGGCTACCAGTGCAAGAGGATCATAAAAACGGATTGCATTACCCTGTGTTCCATTCAATGTCAGCGCATTGGATGTTTCCCAGTAAATTGAATTCGGCGTCCCGGTTCCTTCAACAGGCTTGTAAAAGATATAACTGTTACCTGTATCAAGTGTCCGGTTTTCAGATACAAACGTGGCCCCCTGACGGTTTCCTTTAAATACAATATCTCCCTTGTTGGCATTGATATTCAGCGTGCCTTTCCGGACATATATCGCCCCACCAAGCGATTTGGCCGTATTGTTGGTGAATTCTGCCTCACCGGCAATATTTACGGAACCCGTTTGCGCATTCAAAAAAATCGCTCCGCCCAACCCATTTCCGTTGGCTGAATAGACATAATTGTTATTGAAAACGGAATTCCCGTTCAGATAAAGGTTGTAATTGCGATTACCCGTTTCTCTGGACTGATTCAGCCCGATTGCCCCTCCTTGCGCATTATTATAGGCATTGGTCTTCAGATCATTGACAAAATTGCCATCAAAGATGACATCATCGTTAAAGGTTATTGATGTACCGGTCGCCCCGGAAGATGCCAGAAATCCGACATGAATTGCTCCACCACTGGCACTACGATCCGTATAATGATTCGGAAAATCCTGAGTTGTATTCTGAACACTGTACGTGTAATTATCCGTAAAACTGGCATCACCATTGAAAACAAGTGAACCATTTCCTCCCCACATATCAATGGCACCACCATAATGTCCTGTGTGATTATTATGGAACGATGTTGTACCGTTGAAATTCACTGTTGCAGGAGCATCCGAATAAATTGCCATTGCCCCACTATAATTTGCAGACCAGTTCGAATCAAACGTGACATTATTGTAAAAATTCATGGTACCTGAACTGATTCCGATTGTTCCAGGTTGATCAGCAAGACCATGATTTCCCAAAAAAGTAACCCCCTTCTCCCCTCCGTTAATATTGGTCACACTGTTCACACGTTGTGAGATGATTGGACCATAATTGGCTGAAGCATATAAATTGTAGTTACTGGGTCCTATATTCTGGAATGTTGTGCCATTGAAATCAAAATTGGTTGTAATACCCGATGTACCGATCCAAAATAGCGAATCCCTTGCACTGGCAAATGTTTGTGTTCCGACCATCGCGTCATTAATGGCCAGAGACCCATTATTACGATTGAAATTAAAATAAACGCCTGTTGATGGTCCGAACGTAATCCTGTGGCCGTTCCCGTCAATCGTCAGATTATTCGTATCGCCCGCAGCATAGGTATATACTGTATTCCAAGAAACATCACCCGACATACTAAGATCATATTTTCCTTTATTCAAATATCCACTGACGATATCTTCGCCTGCTGCTACTATTGTCTGTCCATATACAGGCAAGGCAATGGAAACAGAAATAAGGACATAGGAAATCGAGAATAATCGCATTTTATGAGAAACCGAATTCTAAAAAGTTGACTTGGACAGCCAGTTTGGTGAGCCAACAAGAAACACACAAAAACCGGCTGCAGGTCAATTTTGTCCTCTATTGATGAAGTAGCATTTGTCGTTAAACAAGGAATCAGTCATGATGAGTTGTTCTATGATAGAAACAGGCTGATTCTTTGAGCGATATTAGATTCCAGTACGGTCGTAAAAAGATAAATTCCAAGAAGTACAGATTATGTTTCACCTAATCCGTCTATAAAAAAGTTTTGGAAAGAAACAAATAAATGTATTTTATATAATTGATCTTTATGATTAATTGGCTATAAATCAATCCCTGACCAACGTTGGGAAATCATTTCAACAAAAACAAGAAAACTCAGACATATGTAAATAATTTGAATACATCCGATATCTGTAAAAAATGAACTCGAACTTCCTTGAAGCAAACAAAAAAACACCTGTAAAATTAGTGAACTTATAAAATGAATACAAATAATAGTCAAACTTACAAGACGGAAACAGTACCCCCCACTTAACTCTTAAAAGATTGATGACTATCATTCTATTCCGGATTTTTAAAACTCAATGAAACCTGCTTTTTCAGAAAAAACATTTTTCCGAATAAGACATTTGAGAAAAACGATATCTTGCATACAAACTGACAAACCATAATAAAAGCAAATCTGCCAAATACCAGTAACTTATAAGAATATTCGGAGTGGATTCACTCTAACAATTATTGATTTCTTGCATAGTCAAATCACATATCTTCTCTCTTCTGTGAGTCCGCGATTTTTTCAAAGACATAAAAAACCTTACCTAGAAATAAATACACTTAGATCATTGATATATCATACAATCACAGATGTCTTTGGATTATTCAGAACCTTATTTTGGAACGACTTTCAGATACTCACATCCTATCCAAAAAATTGTAGATCTTTTGCAGCAGTTTGACGTTTTTCATCCTTATCGGTAGAAAGCTTGACGATTTTTACCACGACATATCCCTTTCCTAGCAAGAATGGAGTATAAATTTTCCAAATAAAAGCATATATCCCGATAAATGCTCCTTTCTTTTCCAAATTCAAGTGAACAATCCGGAAAAACTGTGATAACGGACTTAAAATAGCACGATTCTAGGAATTTGAAAAAACACAAATCCTTTAAAATAAAAGATTTAGTGACGAAGAGAGGCCCTTGATTTCACAAGCCATTTCCTTGGACTATTTCAGTGAAATCTCCGGATAATTGCCAAGAGTATCGTCTTTTTCCAGCAGAATCCGTATAATACAGAAAGAAGAAACTGTGGGTATTGCGGATATATAATCCCTGAACCTGTCTGACGTCCAAATTTCGTTTTTGAGATCTCTGAATTCAAGTGTAGTCAGTTCGCGTGCTCTTTTCAGCATAATTTATGATGGGAAAATGATAAATGAGATTATCGAACCCGTTTTCCCATCATAAAATCATGGATAGTGCCGGTTCCTTTCGGATACTTTCGGACACAAAATGCACGTAAGTGACTGAAAAATAAAAAAAATCCGAGACATTTTCGGATGTTCTCGGATTGGTGTGGAGAGGGAACTTCTAATACCTCTCATTACCCATTGAAAAATAAGTGTTTCTTCAATTAGATACTTGGAAATGCCCCCATAAATGCCCCTATTAATTTTTGCTTGATCAATTATTTTTTGCAGTTGCAAGCATACCCAGCATAGATTGATTAATTTTCTGCTTTGCACCCTCTTGGGCTTTTTGATGTTGTCTAACAGGGAAAGCGCCTGCAGCAACAGCACCTAAAGCACCAATGCCTGCTGCTACACCATTACCTAATATAGGTGAAAGAAACGGAAATAAAGTCATAAAGGCACCTACGCCTGCACCACCTGCTTTTAGTGCCAAATCTTTCACTTTACCTGCGTATGTCTTTTCAATCTCAACAATATCTTTCTGATAACGTTGCATCAAACATGATAATCCGTGGTTAACTTCACGCACAACATCACTAATCTCAGCTCCACCAGCTTCAGCAAGTTGATTCGTATATTTCTTTAATTCAAACTGGAACCACTCATGTTCCTGTTTCTTCCGTAACTCAACCAGACCTTCAATAGGAATATTTGCAAGCCAACTCATACTCTGATCTTGCAGAGCTTGCATTGTCTGGAATGATTCATTTGACAATATTTTGTTGTTGACCAACGTTTGAGCCGAGGCTTCACAGCATTTCATATAATAATGCCAATGCACTTCTTGGTTTAATAATGGCTGTGCATGTAATGATTGGCTATTATCAAATAAATGATATTGAGGTCCTAGACGTTCCGATATGCCCATTAAGATTAATAACCCACGAGGCATTCGTTTCATCATATCTATCATATCTGTATCTCTTCGATGTTCTTCTTCAGATATATATTTTCTTACAGCTTTTTCACCAGATAAAATCTCATTTGGCGAACTACCGGGTGGAATAAACAGCTTTTTAGCCATAACAGCATCAATGAATTTAGTTTCATGATTTTTTGAATATTCAACTAAATCCTGAAAAGAGTATATAGCACCATCACATACAGGAGAAACCAACTTAAGTAACATGTCACCAATACCCTGCTTTGTTATCGCATCGTTCTCTTCTAGTTCGAGTTCAAAACTTGGAAAAATATAAACAGGAGGGACAACAAAATGAGCGTCGATTAATGGTTTTAGTTTTAAAATATAAAAAAGTGTTTCCGCAAGTTGTAAATGAACTGCATTCAGATGCATATTACCTGAAACATGAGGGTAAACAGGATCAGGAATCAGCTGGGTATCTGAACAGAGTCCCGCAATACGAACGCCATTCAAAGCAGATTTTAAGAAAGCCCTTTGACCGCCAACAACAAACTTTGCTCCACCAAAATCTATAGCATCTGTGTATAACCTGAATTTGTGTGCATTGTAGAAATCTAGAAGCGATTCCAAAACTCTATTAAACTCTTTCTCAAAAAGATTTTTTTGATGTTTTAGTCTATCAATGAATCGTACGTGAATTTCATGAAGATCTGATATTGAATGAGATGTTGCTCCAACAAGAGCTATAAATAATTTTTCAAATAGTTCAAATAAATTCGATTGAAGTTCCTGAGTCGTAAACTTTTCTTCAGATTCCTTCATCGCTTCTTCAACCTCAGGCCTAAAAAACATATCTTTTAGCATCTTTCCCGTAGCCCTTGCAAGTGACTTTGCTTCAGACGAAAGTGCAGTTGTATCTTCAACTCCCACTCCATTGAGTGGGACATTTAATATTTCCTCATAACACCCTTTTAACTCTTCTTTGATGTGTAAACGCCCATCCTTTATAGCTAAAATAGTGTTGTGCACATCTTGTGCCAGAGATAGATCTTGCTCCTGAGACATAGCTTCTACTCTTTATTATCAGTTTAAAATCAGTAATAAATTCATCATACATTATAAATATTGCTCAATGCGCTTCATAGCATCCAACAAGTTTTTAAGGATCTGATCTGGTATCAGAATAACAAATTCTTCCACCAGATCAATTTTGTAACCCTTCTAACTAAAAATCACATCCTCCACCCTCTCGAAATCCAGATACCTTCCATAAAGGGCGTCGACCATATCCAGATCACCAATTTCCCGGTAGGCTGCAATACAGTCTTCCAGTGTCAGCGTCTTGAATCCTGATTCTGACGGTTCGTTTGATATCAGGTACTTCTGATAGCTCTTCACCGCTCTGTCACAAAGATAGTTCTGCATCGGATAAATGACGATAAATCGTCCATTGTCGTATCGCCCATTCTGTACCAACGCCCTGCTTAACATGTGTTCCCGCCATAACTGCTGAACAGGGTGTTGTCTCAGTTCTTTGGCATCAGCATCTTTGTACAAACCGGATTGACGGGACAACTCATCATATCGTGGTCTCAACTGGGCCAGAGGTTCTGTCATGGATTCGGCATATTTGACTTCTATGGCAATGTGTCCACTTTCCCCGTTTGGTGTGATGCATTCAATAAAGACATCGAACGCTGTGTAATCATGGGTATAGTCCGGATTGCCTCTTGCTGGGGAATGCTCAAAATATATCCCTTCCACACTTTGCACGTAATCCGGAAAAAGGGATTTGAAGAAGCGATTGGCTTTTTCCTCATCCAGTTTCAATCCTCCACAAAAAGATTGAAGCAAAGCGGCTGGCTGGAAAGCAGATTTGTCCATAGCCTTTCTTCATCTATCAATGCACCAATCTCCTGATAAACGTATTCCCGGTATACCAGTTTCGCTATTTCGGGCGTCAGGAAATTCATCCCTTTTTTTCCACTGTCCATACTCAACCGGCTACCCAATCTTCTCTTTTGTCCTTTTGGATTACGGTAACTCCCAATAGGCAGATTTCTTTCCTCCCGCCACAAAGATTGCAACAGTCGTGCCACGGAAATGAAACGATGGTCTGAAGGTTCGTTGACCTTGTGAGCTTTCAGGATGTGTTTCGAGATAAGGGGAAGTCTCTTTTCTTTCATGATGTCATTCCTTTTAAAAAGCCGTGATTGGCTAAGAAATGTTCCAGAAAGTGGACGGGAAGTTTAGCTCATCTGCCTTGAAAACAGGCAAAAAAAAACAGGCCAAATGAAAAAAATTGTAACAGAGCCTAACTCCATGTTTCATATAAGGAATATACCTTTTTTCAGTCCTATTTCCGCCCTGTTTGTTACAAAAAAGTTTCGATTTCACTATAAGCAAAGCCTTCCAAAACGTATATGGCATATGAAGGAGCATTTTTCCTTCCAATTTGACTATCAAAATGACAGATAAAGGAGAAATTCATGTCTAACTATTCTGAAGAAATGGCACAACAAATGACCGTAAGTGGAAACACACCAAACAAAGAGAAATTTTCTTTATTACAAGGACTGGGGTTTTATTCAAAGTTAGCCACTGCCATATACGGCAGTAATGAAAAAGAGTTTCAAAAAGCAATGTCGCAAGAAGCTAATGCAGCTAAAAAGGCATACGCAGACATTTACATATATAAAAGAGGACGCCAGTACAGCTCTGACATTGAACACTACTACCGATACCAGAAGGGCGATTTATCCAAACGATCTACACATCTGACCCGGAAGGAATTCACTGATTTATATAACTTCATCAGTGACGCCAATCAGGAAGGGTATATCCTGAATGTTGGCCTTACAATCAGCTGGAGCATGCTGGGCATTAAAAGGCATAAAGAAGCAACTGGTCTTCTGGATAAAGGGTTCATTAAACATTTGAAGAGCTGGCATGCCTATCGCATTAAAACCGATCCTGCTGTACCCGATAAATCAAGGGAAACTCCCCTGCTCTGGTGCTATGTTCATGAGAACTCTCCCCAAATGGGTTTCCATACCCATATGATGATCTGCATCCCTCAGGAAATCATTCCATCATTCAGACACTGGGTCAGAAACAGAATTCAAAAACTGTCGAAAGTACAGCCCGTCCCCAAAAAAGCCGTACATATTTCCACACCCCCCAGCCAACCACTAAAAAGGCAATGGATTCGTTTCCAGTATATGTGTAAAGGACTTGACCCAAGAGAAATTCTCAGATTTGAAAAATACGGTTGTGCGATCCCTCTACTGGCACTGACACAATTTCATTACAGGGATCCCGGTCTGCTCGATTGCAAAAAAAAGATGGGCTACACCCAGCGATATAACTTTTTTGCTCTATATAAAAAGGAATATAGGAACTATGACTATGTTTTCAACCTTGAACAATACAAAAGTGACTTCCGCAAAATATCAGGATTCTGTTCTGCTCTGGATCAGGGAATATACGATATCCGGACTCTTTATCCCTCAACACTTGATGATATGACAAAAAGTTACCCCAGAAATATGAGCAAAAAAAATTCCTTTAGCGATTCCAGAATTAGATGAAAATGGTCCAGATATTCCAGCACTCAGAAACATTAAAATCTGAAACCAGTATTCACGGATATCCTCGTAATCTGATTCTTTATTGAAAGCGGGAAACGACAGTATGCTTATCCTTCTGTCCGTTTCCCCATTCACTTGCCCAAAATATTGTTCAGTCATCCAATAAACAGAGGCCTTAAAATTCTGTGGCAAAAATAAACCACAGAATCAACAAAACGACACCCAATAAAGACATTCAAAAACAATGGATTAGAAACACCCGTCAAAAATAAAAGTGACTATCCACCCGCCACCTCCGCCAAGCATGTCATGTAATTTCAGAGAGCTGTTGAATTTATGGACATTCACAAGCTGTCAGATGTATTGATTGTAAAAAGTTTTCACGTCTTGCCCTGCCCATCAAGTAAAGCATATGTATTTCCTGAATGATGGAATGATTTCCTGAGGGATGCAGATCATCATATGGGTATGGAAACCCATTTGGGGAGAGTTCTCATGAACATAGCACCAGAGCAGGGGAGTTTCCCTTGATTTATCGGGTACAGCAGGATCGGTTTTAATGCGATAGGCATGCCAGTTATTGAAACCTATTCATCCTGACCATCAGACACAGTGGAAAGGGAATATCAGGCATACGTCTGGATTGGTATTGGTATAGAGGTATAGAGGTATAGAGGTAGTTTGGTAATAGAGAAACAGCCGGTATTTATCCGGCTGTGTATTCGTATAGTTGGATGGTATGTCTAGTGTGAGTGGTATGTGTAGTGTGGATGGTTCTTTAACCCCTTCTCTTTTTATATAACTCACTGATAGTTAGTTATGATAGTTAGTGACATGTATTTTTATTCAATCGCATAAAATTCATTCACCTCTATTCATCTTGTGCGGGTATACCTTGGACGCACCTAAGAAAACAGCCTGATAAATACAGGCTGTATTGTGATTGCAGTGCGGTGAATCTGTCTGGTGTGTTGTACGGTGGGGTTAAGTGCCTCTCTCACAAATCATATACTTCTTTCGATCCAGTAAATATATTACTGGGTAAGATATTTTTCATTTTTTTCAAATTCCCTCATACGGAAACAAACTTTCCAAACATCCTGTATAAAAAGAAGCATCCAGTCCTAATCAGCCACAGGTACAGGTGGATGAAAGTTAGGATGGCCTTCAGTGCGTTCCCCACGGGCATTTATCCAGAAGAATTTTGCGTGGTGACTATAGACTTTGGAGGCCTCTGACAAGTCAAATGCTACAGCCAAAACAAGGCTGAGAAGTAACCTGACGATTTCAAGAGTATCTTCATAAAAAAATTCGATATCCTTATCAGTTGCATCTGCAAAAGATGCTTTGGAAGGCGTAATTTGCCTATGAGCTAAATGTTCATCACGTAATGCACGAATTTTCAGAAAAGTGGCGTGCCCGATACCACCTTCCAGATATTTTTCGATGAGGCTGATTACTTTATCACGTTTTTTATCGAGTTTGGTGTTTAAATATCGTGGTAATCCTGAAGCAGTAATACCAATTCTTGAAACTCTTCTGGCAACAAGAGCATTGAAAACTTCGGTGCTTCGTAATTCTTCTCTAATTTTCGTCATGCGAATTGCCTGATGATTGCTATCCCATAATCTCATTAAAGCAAGCAACATTTCGCGCCTCAGTGATGAACGAATAATTTGAAAAGAATGGGTAGCGAAAGATTCTCCCATTCGTTCAAGCAACTCATTATCGTAAGCTGTCGGCTTCCAGGTCTCATGAAACATAACGGCTGTAACAGCCTCATTCTCAGCTGCTTTAACGGCAGCTTTTAATTTATCAAGACGTTCATTAATAGTCATGGCGGTATACCCAGTTTCAGAAAAAATCCTTCAAACTTTATCATAAGGCGACTCAACCCAAATCTGATAGTGCCAGCCTGATCGAACATGATTTCCAATGATCCGCGCTCCGATATACTAAATGTAGAGTGATCATTAAAAAGAAGGCAACTCCTCAATAAAACGTTCCAGTTCACTTTTTGGAATCAGGGTACTCCTTCCCATTTTCTTGGCCTTGATTCGCCCTGCTTTCACTTCCTGATAAAAAGTTGTTCGTCCAATCCCGACCATTTCACAAAATTCCTTAACGGAAAAAAGGAGTTTGCCTGTTGTTTTGTCGTTTTCAGTATTCATGCTTCGCCCTTATAAAGTTTCTTCAGGCGTATATAGCTTCGACGTGCAAGTTACTTTATTTGGGCAATAGAATAGAAAAAACCGGCACAAAACAGATATGCCGGCCTTTCATAAACCATACCAATGAAGCATCATTATGTATTCAGGGAAAAGACATCATTACCCCGCTATGCAACTACCCTGAAAACATATCTGACTCAAACTACCTTAATCATTCTCTTCTGCTTCCATCGCCTTCTTTTCTTTTACTCCCTGAAGAGCTGATGCAAAATTCCAAAGATCACCGCGCAAGAAACCACCCACGGCAACAATATGTTTCTTGTCATCATCCAATTGGGATGCATATTTGATAGTAGGTAATCTCCATGCATTTGCAAAAACAAGAGTAGCTTCACAACTGTATTTTCCTATCTTGTCGTCATAAGCACTCGCGCGTGGATGTTCCAGTTTTACTGTTTCCTCAACCTCTTTTTCATTCAAATTACCTGCGCCACCAACCTGACCAAGAATAATGCTCCGAACAAGGGAAAGCGTTTCCTTGTCAGAACATTTGGGAGGTTCTTTTTTGCAAGCTGACAATAAAACTGCCAACATTGCTATTGAAATAAATGCTGCCGTTCTGTTCAACATGTTTTCTCCTATTTACACTGTGCAGTAAAGTTCTTTTTCACATCATCACTGATGCCAGAACCGACACGAATATGGGTAATGGGAACGTTCTTGAACAGACGGTGTGCATCACGGTCATATTTCCCGCAGTTGAATTTTGTATTCATAACAAAGTTGTCCCCCTCTTTTTTCTGCATAATGTCTTCCCATTTGGAGGCTGCATTCATGGCCTTGTCGCTAACAAGCTGTGTCTCCAACATTAACTCAACAAACTGATCAGAACGAGGGGCCTGCCAGTAGTGATTAACAAAAGGATCAGCTGCATTACCGCACCACATTCCAAGACATTCAGCCATGAATTGCCCGCCTCCATTGGTGATCGTGTCAAACTGTCCATGCGTCAGTTTGTGGGCATAAGTGTTTTTAGGCAGATTGGGAGCAATATTGCTGATATCAAACGTACACGATGGGCTTACTTTCATCTCAATAGAACCGATGCTTTTTCCATCCGTATGAACTGTCAGAGGACATTTTCCAACCTTGTATTCACGGGTATTACCTAATTTACTCTTTGGTTTTCCAGCCAGTTTTTCCAGACTGGGCAGGTCAGATGAAAGCATCTCTGTCGTGAAAATCTCATCAAGTTTGGATTTGGGTTTATTTTCAGGTTCTGCTTGGGAAACTGACGGAATCCCGTCTTTTGGTGCTGCCTGAGGCTCTTTTTTGCAGCTGGACAATAGAATTGCCAACATCGCTATCGAAATGAATGCTGTTGTTCTGCTTAACATTTTTTCCTCTATTCTCAATTGGTTGGTTTAAAGAAATATGAAGGATGATGCGGCACATCCGAAATAAACAAACAGAAAAAGAAAATTCTGATCGAGTAACTTGGCTCGCTTATAAAGATAAATTGGTGTAATCAACCATGTCCATCTATCTACCTTGTTCTGATATCCTGCTTTCTTGATCAGTTTTTCATCTGATATCAAAAGCCAGACATAAAAAGGAATCCATATAACGAGATACAGTAATGAGACTTTAAAAAGACCTTTATATGTCGCGCCATATCCTGCAAAGCCTTGATAAAACCCGATAAAAAAATCGTAGATAATAGTTCCATAAAGTGACGATAAAGCGAGTAATCAAACCATGACACTTTTTACTTGTACAACAGGAGGAACGCTTTTATCGACATAAGTGTTCAATTCAGTTTCTTCCACGCTCTTCCAGTCAGTAAACCCTTGCTGCCATACACGAGACTTGGCTGTAAGAGTTCCTGTACGAATAAGTTCGCCTATTTCTTTTTCTGTGACAGGTCCCTTCTTTTCTCCATCGCCTTCATAAAACCAGTTTTTCTCAAGTGACGCCTCTTCCATTGAATACTCTCCTTCAAGACAAGTAAGTAAGAATTATTTTTATAAATATACTCAATACGCCCACAGTTAGCATATTGCGATATTACAAAACTTCTGAAGCTAAGACAACATAAATTGCACTTACTTAACAGTTTGAGGCTAGTTTATGAGCAGGGATATTGCAGTACGGTTAGGACGAAACATTGCCGAGGCAAGGAAAGCGTCTGGAAGGACTCAGGCTGAAGTAGCAGAAAAGGTGGGAATTGATACCGTCTCTCTCTCCCGCATTGAAAGAGGAACGGTCAGTCCAAGCATTACTACACTGGACCGTATTGCTGATGTATTGGGAGAACCATTAGGCAGACTGTTTGATGGTGCTTCTTCCGGTACAGCGGCTCTGGCTGATGATATTGCGGCACTGCTGGAATCCCTGTCTGTAAATGACAGGATGTTTTTGATGGAACAGATTCAGGTATGGGCAAGGAAGCTGTCGAAAAAGAAAGTGGACTGATTCATTCAATAAGCTGCATAACATAGAGAATGGCCACCAGTTCCTCTATAACGAGATCGGCATTGGTGTGGCAGATCATATCCTTAAATTCTCTGCTCATCCCTTTGTAAAGCCTCCTGCCTACGATCGTACAAATCAGCTTCTTTCTTTGAATATCGCGATAAACAGCCTTGTTATGGATATGGCAGACCAAGTTCGGAATGTTCAGGTTATTGCCTCTGAAGACATTTTTATATCTGATCCTGAAAAGAATGTCCCTGATGGAACGGCCTGATCCCGTATAAATACACTGTTCGTGTATGTTGCAAAGAAGGCTTGCCGGGTCATTCCCGTACCCAAGATATACCTGATTACGGCGAATATTGGCGATTTGATCTTCCCTGAGGGAGCTGTTTCCTCTGAATATGTTCATGCTTATTCAGCTGAAGAACCATGTTTTCAGAAGAATATTGATTTTCTTTTATTGATTACTCATCAAGACCTGCATTATGAAGATTCTCAAGGAAAAATGTTTTCGAAAGTATCAATGTACACTTTTCCAGTTCCTTGATTACATTCTGACAAATATTCCTTTCTTTATCCGTCAGCAAAAGACGGTTCTCATGCTGTAGCTTATTCATTATGGACTGAACACTCATAATTGAACGTCTGGCTACATAAAGCACTCTGATACGTTCTCCACTGACCTCTTTTTCTTCATAAAGATAGAGACGTTTCCAATAGTCACTAAAATTTAAATCACAATAAAATTCATTCGGGACATTTTCCGCTTTAGAGATTGCTGTAAAAAAACCTGTCATGTCGGCTATCAAATAGCTAATCTGTCCATTTTTGACCTGATTGGAGATGTTTTTTTCTTCCTCCTCTTTTCTTTTGCTACTACCTGACTGGTAAAGTACCGCCCAGATAGCAGCAGCTATCATCGTTATGGAAGAGACTGCCTGAACCCAAGCTGCTGTCTCCGAAGAATACATACTTGTATTCTCAATTGATCTCTTTAATCCAATAATGGCAATAGAAAAAAATATAACAAATAGTATTCCAAGAATTGCCTGCATTCTACTGAATGATTCCGTTACAGGTTTGAAACGAAACATCATGACAGCAACACAGATTGAACCTGATATGCAAAGAAAAATTAAAATTAATTTTCCTAGTAATGTTGGATTATTAACAGAAACCTCAATAGTATCCGTGAAGTCAAAACTATAAATATTTACTATTTCAACTATCTGTGCAATTACCAAAATAACCAAAAAAAGTGCATATATCCTCCATGCATTCAGACTTTTTATTTTTTCTTTGATATTCATAAAGTCACCATCTCATCAATCACGCTACACAATTTTCGTACTACTCAACCCATCCAGATAATCCGCCCACTCCTGCATCATCTTCTTGCGTTCGTCGAGGAACATGGCTCTATCATAGGCACTGTCTATCTTATTCTTCTGGGCGTGGGCCAGTTGACGGTCAACCACTTCATGGCGATATCCCAGCCGTTCTTTAATGGTACTCATTGCCAAGGCTCGAAAACCGTGTCCGGTCATCTGGTTCTGGTAACCCATTCTTCTGATAGCCATGAGGATGGCTCCGTTGCTCATGGGCTTTTTCGGGTCTCTCTGGTTCGGAAAAAGCCATTGGTTTCTTCCTGTGAGGGTATGCAATTCCCTGAGTAGTTCCAGTGCCTGTCTGGACATACAAACGTGGTGATCAGTCTTGTCGGGGTTCATGGCGAGTTTGCCACGTTTCATCCGGTTTCACGGGATGATCCATTCTCCTGTTTCCAGATTGATTTCACTCCACGGGGTTTCTATGAGTTCGCTGGTTCTGAGAAATAACAGGAGGATGAGACGAAGGGCGATGCGGGTAGGCATGTAAAGCCGCGCTTCGTTCCTTTCCATAATTTTCAGAAAGTTGGGAAGCTCGTCAGTTGTGATGGCGGCAAAATGCCCCTTTCTGACAGGCTTTAAGACATCGGTCAGGTCGGCAGCAATATTTTTATCGGTATAACCATGCTGGATGGCATAGCTGAAGATTCGCGCACAATTGGCCTTCAGTCGTTTGGCGATTTCATTGGCTCCCCTCTCTTCAATTTTCCGGAGGGTATCGATGAGTTGTTTGTGGGTGATGGCACTGATTGGCAATGCCCCTATTTCGGGAAAGATGTCTTTTTCCAGCCGGTTGATGATGTCTCTCGCAGTAGAGGGCTGCCATGTTTCAAGACGGTTGGTATGCCATTGTCGGGCTATTTTTTCAAAGGTATTGGCGGCTCTTTCAAGGTCTGCTTCTTTCAAGGCTTTCTTGTTTTCGGAAGGGTCGATACCTGCGGCTTTCAGTTTGCGGGCTTCATCCCGTCTCTGGCGCGCCTGTTCCAGGGATACGTCCGGGTATTTGCCGAAGGAAAGCCGGTTTTCTTTTCCGTTGGCCTGTCTGAATTTCATTCTCCACAGTTTGGAGCCGAGCGGAGTCACTTCCAGATACAAGCCGCCACCATCGAAGAGTTTATAGGGCTTGTCTTGCGGTTTGGCATTTTTCACCTGCATGGGTGATAAAGGTTTGACGATTCGGGCCATGATGTTTTCCCTTCCAAAACAAGAATGGGGGCATGGATTTTCTGATGGAGGCATTCAGGGGGAAATTATGCCCCCAAATTTTCCGGATTCTGGCGAACAAGCCAGAACGAAGACAAACAAAAAACCCGCTAAACACATTGTATTTTAGCGGGTTTTCGTATTTTCGCGAATATCAGCGAACTAATTCTTGGCGGAGAGAGGGGGATTCGAACCCCCGATAGGCTATTCACCTATACACGCTTTCCAGGCGTGCGACTTAAACCACTCATCCATCTCTCCTGCAATGGACTACTTGTGAAGCGAAATATTTTAGCATAAAGATGAGGATTTTCCTCATCTTTATGACAATTTTTTGGCGTTCTCACAACGAATTGCGCAACTGATCGAGGATTGCCGGATTTTCAAGTGTGGAAATATCCTGCGTAATTTCCTCTCCTCTGGCAATAACACGTAACAAACGACGCATGATCTTTCCGGAACGGGTTTTCGGCAAATTCTCACCAAAACGGATTTCCTTGGGCCGGGCAATCGGGCTGATTTCTTTCGATACCCATTTCCGAAGATCGGAAGCAATGGACTTCGCCTGATCGCCTTGAGGCAATTCATCTTTCAGGATAACAAATGCGCAAATGGATTCCCCCGTCAGATCATCCGGTTTGCCGACAACAGCCGCTTCCGCCACCATGGGATGCGCGGCAAGAACCGATTCGACTTCCATGGTCCCCAGAGCATGTCCTGATACGTTCAACACATCATCGATACGTCCGGTTATAGTGAAATAACCGGTTTCCGGATCACGTATGGCGCCATCGCCGGCCTGGTACAATTTGCCCCCCAATTCTTCCGGCCAGTAATGGGTCTTGTAACGCTCATCATTGCCCCATACTGTCCGGATCATGGAAGGCCATGGCCGATTGATGACAAGAATACCACCCTGTCCCCACGGCAATTCCTGTCCCGTTTCATCAACGACACTGACAGACAATCCCGGAAGCGGCAAGGTACATGAACCGGGCACCAGCGGCGTCGCACCCGGCATCGGTGCGATGACATGTCCACCGGTTTCCGTCTGCCAGAAAGTGTCCACAATCGGACAGCGTTCCTTGCCGATATGTTTGTAAAACCAGAGCCATGCTTCGGGATTGATCGGCTCGCCGACGGAACCGAGTAACCGCAGGCTGGAAAGATCATATTGTTCCGGCGCGAATTGCCGGTTTTCGCTGCTGGCCTTGATCAATGAACGAATGGCAGTCGGTGCCGTATAGAAAATGCTGACTTTGTGTTTTTCGATCATTTCCCAAAAACGACCGGCATGTGGATAAGTCGGGACCCCCTCGAAAAGAACGATCGTCGCTCCGACTGCCAGGGGACCATAGGCATTGTAGGTATGTCCGGTAATCCAGCCGATATCGGCCGTGCACCAGAAAATATCGGTCGGCTTGATGTCGAATGTCCAGCGCATGGTCATAATGGCCCAGAGCAAATAACCTCCGGATGAATGCTGTGCCCCCTTCGGATTGCCGGTAGAACCTGAAGTATAAAGAATAAACAATGGATGCTCGGCATTGACCCACTCAGGTTGACAAATTTCAGATTGAGACCGAGTCAATTCATGCATCCAGTGATCACGCTCCCTATCAAAAGGTATTTCCTCGTCCGTCCTCTGATAAACGATCACATTTTTGACGGTATGGCTCTCACTCATGGCAAGAGCATCGTCCACAATGGCTTTCAATGGCAAACGACGTCCACCACGAATTTGCATATCAGCCGTAATGACAGCGACTGCTCCTGCATTTTCGATTCTCTCGCCAAGCGACGGAGCAGAAAACCCGCCGAAAACAACGGAATGGATAGCACCAATCCGCGCACATGCCTGCATGGCAACGACAGCTTCTATTGACATGGCCATATAGATCACTACACGATCACCTTTTCTGACACCCAGCGATTTCAGTCCATTGGCCAGTTTGCAGACACGACGGTGCAATTCACGATAAGTCACTTTCGTTACCGTGCCGTCATCCGCCTCAAAAATAATGGCATCTTTTTCTGCATTGCCATTGTCAAGATTTTTGTCAAGACAGTTCCACGATACGTTCAGTTCACCATCCTCAAACCATTTGTAAAACGGTGGATTGGTTTCGTTCAGTACCCGGGTGAACGGTTTGCGCCATAAAACGTTTTCCTGTGCCAGTTCGGCCCAGAAACCTTCATAATCTTCCGCTGCGGCCCGACACAGTGCATGATAAGCATCCATTCCTGAAATCGCGGCGTTCTGCACGAATGCCTCGGATGGATAATAAAATTGTGTTTCTTTCTTCTCGGATGGATTGGCTGCCATATTGTCACTCCTGTTTTAATCCGTCCTGTACGTTGACGGTGACGACTGAATTCTTCTCCTGAACAAGACCATTTTCATCAAGCGACTTCCTGCAAGAAAGTGTCGCTTCCATTTCAAAACACGGTTCTCGTATTCCCTGCCACATATCAGGAATGTCACGTTTCAGGATTTATCTTATAAAAAAAAATAATAATATATATAATCAATTGATATAAAAAGAGGACAATATCCGAACTTTCTCATTTAGTCAAATCTCTTTCGGCCTTTCACGAATATTTGCCGTGCATTTCATTCACATCCAGTGACAGAAGGCTTTAAAATATGCCCATACACTGACAAACAGGCTCTGTTGCCCCTTTTTGAACTCAATCCAGTACGCATATGACCACCATCATCAAGCAGGAAGACCTGATCGATTCCATTGCCGCAGCGCTTCAGTACATCAGTTATTACCACCCTGTCGACTATATAAAACATCTTGCGCAAGCTTATGAAATAGAACAAAGTCCCGCGGCAAAAGATGCTATCGAACAGATTCTCACCAATTCACGGATGTGCGCGGAAGGCAAACGCCCTATCTGCCAGGACACGGGTATCGTCAATATCTTTCTGAAAGTGGGCATGAATGTCAGATGGGAAGGATTTTCCGGCAGTATTCACGATGCGGTAAACGAGGGAGTAAGACGGGCCTATACTTTTCCCGAGAACAAGTTGCGTGCTTCTGTAGTCAATGACCCTCAATTTGAACGCAAGAACACGAAAGACAATACACCAGCCATCATCATGATGGATATCGTTCCGGGAGATACGGTAGAGATCACCCTCGGTGCCAAGGGAGGAGGATCGGAAAACAAGTCATCACTCAAAATGCTGAACCCTTCCGATTCCCTTGTTGACCATGTCATTGACACGGTCAAACATATGGGGGCAGGATGGTGCCCTCCCGGCATTATCGGCATCGGTATCGGTGGCACAGCAGAAAAAGCAGTTTTGATGGCTAAAGAAGCGGCAATGGAAACCATCGACATGGCGGAACTGAAACAGCGTGGCCCGCAAAACCGGCTGGAAGAATTGCGTATCGAGCTGTACGACAAAATCAATGCATTAGGTATCGGTGCACAGGGTGTTGGCGGTATGACAACGGTTCTTGATGTCAAAATCAACATGTACCCGACTCATGCCGCATCCAAGCCGGTTGCCATCATTCCGAATTGTGCGGCAACCCGCCACGCCCATTTTGTACTGGACGGTTCCGGCCCGGTATACCTTGACCCGCCACACTTGTCAGACTGGCCGCAAATCAACTGGCACCCTGATGTGGAAAAATCGGTAAGGGTCAATCTGGATACGCTGACAAAGGATGAGGTCGCTTCATGGAAACCCGGACAAACCCTGCTTTTAAATGGCAAAATGCTGACAGGTCGTGATGCGGCACACAAACGGATTGCCGATATGCTGGCTCGTGGTGAAAAATTGCCTGTCGACTTTACCAACCGTGTCATTTATTACGTCGGTCCTGTCGATCCGGTCCGCGATGAAGCAGTCGGTCCTGCAGGTCCGACCACTTCGACCCGAATGGACAAATTCACGGAAACCATGTTGGGTCAAACCGGTCTGATTGCCATGATCGGAAAAGCTGAACGAGGTCCGGCTGCCATCGAGGCGATCAAGAAACACCAATCAGCTTATATGATTGCTGTGGGGGGCGCCGCCTATCTGGTGGCACGTGCGATCAAGGATGCCAAAGTGGTCGCCTTTGCCGATCTGGGGATGGAAGCCATTTATGAATTCGAGGTAAAAGACATGCCGGTTACCGTTGCCGTCGATTCAAATGGTACGTCGCTTCATACAACCGGCCCCGCCGAATGGTCGGCACGGATTGCCAATTTCCGTGATGGAAAAATTCCTCTTGCATCGAACTGAACGATTCATTTCCGGGAATTCCCATCATGCTTTCATCTTCCGGCCCGATTGGTGTTTTCGATTCCGGTGTGGGAGGGCTGTCTGTTCTAAGACATATCCGCACCCAGTTACCGACTGAAAACCTGATTTATTTCGCCGATTCAGGTTATGCGCCATACGGTGACAAACCGGAAGAATTCGTTATCGAACGATCCTTCAAAATCGCCGGTTTTTTGCTGGAACGGGAGATCAAGGCACTGGTCGTCGCCTGCAATACCGCCACAGCCGCAGCAATCCATCTTTTGAGGGACAATTATCCCGATTTGCCAATCGTCGGAGTGGAACCCGGACTGAAACCGGCGGCAACCAAAACCATCACCGGCATTGTCGGCGTCATGGCAACGGAACGGACATTGGCCAGCAACAAGTTTCATGTATTGCATCAGCTGTTGAACGATCGGACGGGCGTACATTTCATTATGCAACCCTGTCCGGGTATGGCTGATCTGATTGAACACGCCGAGCTGGATTCACAAGCGATTTTCAGTCTGGTACGCCGATATCTGGGTCCGCTCCTTGAACAGAAAGCCGATACAATCGTACTGGGATGTACACATTATCCATTCATCCGGCATGTTATTGAAAAAGTGGCCGCAGAATACGGCAATCGCGCACTGAATATCATCGACACCGGATATGCCGTAGCCCGCCAGCTGAAACACTTGCTGGATATTTACGGTCTGAACTGTCGAAAAAAAATCCGGAAGGGACAATGCGTGCATTCACTTCAGGCAACCCGGAAACAATTTCGCGCCTGATCCTTCGGCTGCTGCAAACCGACATGCCTGTTTTTTACGCATCATTATAAAATCCGGTTCAATCTGACTGACAGATGAGCCATCAATCACGGAGAACGATCATGAAACGCTTGCTACTTTTGTTGCTTCTTCCTCTGGCCGCTTGCAGTACACCCGACAGCAACGATATCAACCAGAACCTGCTCCCTCTCCCGCCCAAGGCGATCAGTTATCAGTGTGACAGCGGAAACCGGATTATCGTCACCTATCCCACAACGGAATCTGCCGAAATTTTGTACAAACAGGAAGAAATTCCCATGCAAATCGCTGTTTCTGCCAGCGGTGCCCGCTATACAGGAGAAGACCTCATCTGGTGGACAAAAGGTCAGGACGGCACACTGTTCAAGGTGGATACCAACCAGGAAACTGGCGATCTTCTGGAACGCTGTACACAAGTTCTGAAATAGCCGGTCAAACGGCATGAAAAACGCCGACAGAACTTGTCTTCTGTTACTATTGATCCTGATTCCATTTCAACCAACCAAGGGGAGATGTATTCGTGAGCACGTCAGTCAAAATCACTGTACTGGTCGATACCGAATCGTTCGACGAAAATCTGGCAAAGGAACACGGTTTTTCGGCCTGGATCGAAACAGAAGACCGCCATATCCTGTTCGATACCGGACAAATCGGCGGCATGTTATCCAATGCCCAACGTTTGAATATTGACCTGAAACAGGCGGATACACTGGTATTGAGTCATGGCCACTTTGACCATACCGGCCAGATCCCGCAATTTCTGGCACTGAATGACCATGCCCGTATCTACTGTTGTTACAATCTGGATATTACACGATACAGTTGCAAGATCGGAACGGCACCTCGTTCCATCGGCATGCCGGAAGCATCCCGACAAGCCTTGTCCGACATTTCCTCCAACCGTATCTGCGAACTGGGCACTCCCCGCTACCTGACTCCGGAAATCGGCCTGACCGGTCCGGTTCCCCGCAATTCGCCACTTGAAGATACCGGTGGTCCTTTCTTTTTGGATGACCATCGGGGCGTCGATGATCTGATTGAAGATGACCAGTCCATGTGGTTCGAAACCGACAAAGGTTTGTTGATCCTTTTGGGCTGCTGTCATGCCGGTCTCGTTAATACAGTGGAATATATCAAACAGATATCCGGTATCGACAGGATTCACGGAATCATCGGAGGCATGCATCTGGTTAACGCCGATGAAGCTCGCCTGCAATATACTTTCGACAATATGAAACGCTGGAAACCGGATATTCTGATACCCTGCCACTGCACAGGAGCAACACCTGTTGCCCGAATGATCGAAGCCATCGGCAGCGATATCGTTAAATGGGGATGTTCCGGCTACACGGTTAAAGCCTGATTTACTGACTGATTACAGGAGAATTTTTATGGTATTGCTTGAACTGGCTATTTTTCCGAATGACAAGGGAACCAGCCTGAGTCCCTATGTTGCCCGTTGCATGGACATTATCGACAAAAGCGGACTGACTTACCAGTTTTCCGCCATGAGCACCACGATCGAAGGAGAATGGGATGACGTCATGAAAGTGGTCGGCGACTGTTTCAAGGCACTTGCCAAAGATTGCGACCGCATCAGTGTCATGACCCGTGTCGATTA
Organism: Oxalobacter aliiformigenes; assembly: GCF_027116575.1. GTDB lineage: Bacteria > Pseudomonadota > Gammaproteobacteria > Burkholderiales > Burkholderiaceae_D > Oxalobacter > Oxalobacter aliiformigenes. Next base: position 1,853,366 of record NZ_CP098252.1, read on the forward strand.
TCGTGCCGGCAACCAATCCCGCCTGAAAAGCAAGGTTCAATCGGTTGAAGACAAACTGGGACGCGATCTGGTCAAGAAAAATTGATATTTTCTCCTTGTAACGTTAGAGAACCTTGCCAAACAAGAATGCCTGTGTTTCCGTTTTCTTGGTTGATTTTTCATTAATGAGATCGACTCAGATGGAAAAATTGGTTTTTGTTACCAATACTCTTGTGGCAAGGAACTTTATTTGACATGTTAAAATTGTCACGTTTACCCACTTATCGACAAAAAACCATTTTAAAGTCTATCTTGGAGCAACACTACCTTATGTAGTGTCGTCAAATTATTTAGGAAAAATCCATGCATTCAAGAAAAATTGCCTTTTTGCTACCCATTTTGCTTTTGAGTACGGGATGTCAAACAACAGCCTTCCATCGTGAACAAGTACAGGATAATGCAACGGATAGAATTTCCGTTGGAACAGTGCAAAAAGAAATTCGTGTTGGCATGAGCGGTGCAGAAGTCGCTCAAGTATTAGGATCTCCTAATATCGTTTCTACAGATGAACAGCGACGAGAAGTCTGGATTTATGACAAAATCGCGACAGATCATGCTTATTCAACTAGTAATGGTGGTGTAAGCGCTCTAATTCTTGGATTCGGTTCATCAGCAGGGGGAATAGGAGGAGCAGGTTTTAACGCTGCAAGTGGTGCGTCATCGACAAGTCAGAGAACCCTTACAATTATTATCAAATTTGATTCTGATCGCAAAGTTAGGGATTTTGCATATCACACATCGAGATTCTGACATGAAAAAACTGACCATTTTTCTCGCTGCATTAATCGCTGGATGCGCAATGGAACCGCCCAACGATCTTTTTGTCCCAACAAAAGAAATGTTAACACAAAGACAATTGGAAACTCGGCGTTACGAAGGATTGACCGAAGAAGAAATGCTAATAGCTTGTTCCAATGTTTTGCAAGATCTCGGCTATACGCTTGAAAATTCCGAAACAAAACTTGGTGTCTTGACATCAAGTAAAACACGCGATGCCACCAATGGTGGAGAAATAGCGGCCAATATTCTCTTGGCATTGCTTGGATCGCACCCAACGCCTATGAGCAAAGATCAAACTATTCGAGTTTCCCTGGTTGTCAAACCAGTTATGGATAATAACGGGAAAGCATTACTCAAGAATCACACCGTGCGCATCACTTTTCAAAGAATCGTAACATTGACAAACGGTAGTACAAGAGAAGAAACATTGCGTGACCCGGAACTATATACTGGCTTTCACGACAAACTCTCCAAATCTGTTTTCCTTGAAGCGCATAACATATGAAAAAATTTTTAGTTCCCTGTATTCTCGCCACTTCTCTCATATTAACCGGCTGTCAAACAACTAGTGAGACTGTTCTCGAAACCAATGGTGAGACGCAACTGCAAGTCCGCAATTACCAAACTCGCTCTTTTGATACAAATGATAAAGAACGCGTATTAAGAGCTACCATTTCCACTTTACAGGATTTCGGATTTATCATTGATCGCGCCGACTATCTGCTAGGCAGCGTTACAGCTACCAAGGTAGATGGTAACAAAAAAGTAAAAATAACAGTGGTATCGAGACAAAAAGGAAAAGATAAAACCATTGTCCGTGCAAATGCACAATTCAATTTAGCCCCTGTCAAAAATCCTAAAATCTACCAAGATTTTTTCAGTGCATTAGAAAAATCACTTTTTCTTAGTGCAAACGCTGTAGACTAAATCTTAATCCTCTTGAAAAAGGCATGATGACAAATCATGCCTTTTTCCAATAAACAATCTGTTTTTTTCTATTCCCGGCTTCTCTTTTGTGAATCAACTATCTGCAATGCACTGGCAATCAGGCCGCTCATATCACTCAGGTTACTGGGAACAATAATCGAATTATTGGTTTTCGCCAATTGTTCGAAAGCAGCGACATATTGTTCGGCAACTTTCAGATTCACTGCATCGCTACCTCCCTGTGCGGAAATCGCCTGTCCGACCTTGCGCAATGCTTCAGCATTGGCATCAGCGATAGCGATAATAGCTGCCGCTTCTCCTTCGGCACGGTTGATCGCCGCCTGTTTTTCACCTTCCGAACGAGCGATTTCCGCTTCCCGCTGCCCGTTTGCGATATTGATCTGTTCCTGCTTGCGCCCTTCGGAAGCCGCTATCAGCGCACGCTTCTCCCGTTCGGCCGTTATCTGGGCCTGCATGGCCTGCAATATTTCAGCCGGTGGCGTCAGATCCTTGATTTCGTACCTTAAAACCTTGACTCCCCAGTTCTGCGCCGATTCATCGACAGCACTGACGACACAGGTATTGATATATTCACGTTCTTCAAAAGTCTTGTCCAGTTCCATGCGGCCGATCACCGAACGCAATGTCGTCTGGGCCAGCTGGGTAATGGCGGCAATGTAATTGGAAGAACCATAAGACGCACGCATGGCATCTGTAATCTGGAAATAAAGAATGCCATCCACCTGCAATTGCGTATTGTCTTTTGTGATACAAATCTGCGAAGGCACATCCAGCGGTATTTCCTTCAGGCTGTGCTTGTACGCGATACGGTCGATAAAAGGAACCACGATGTTCAGTCCCGGCGCCAGCGTCGCATGATATTTGCCAAGACGTTCAACGACCCAGGCATGCTGCTGGGGCACGACATTGACCGATTTGACCACAAAAACAATGATTACGAGAAGAAAAACAAAAACAAGAAACAGTGGCTCCAATCGAAACCTCATCCAGTCAAAAAGTTGAAAAAATCATGTCTTGCTATTTTCGACAAGCAGGGTTGCTCCCCGTATTTCACGAATGATGAACAATCCGGCTTCCGGCCTGCCTGCCGGAAGCAGTTCCACATCCCAAAGAGCACCGCGATAACTGGCCCGCGACCGATAAATACCGTTTTGCGGATTTTCCCATTGCCGGACTTCAACAGTTTCCCCGATATCGAGGAGAACGGAAGGATTTCTCTGCGGATGAACCCGATGTTTCTTAAACAGCCGGCTATTGCGCAAAGCAAGTGTCACCACACCACCGCTTATCCCTGCTGCGATAAACTGGCCATAAAAAGGAACACCTGCCACTGCGGCAATGCCACCGGCGCAAGAACCGACGGCGATCATCAACAAATAAAATGTTCCCGTGAAAATTTCCGCTGCCACCAGTATACCGGCGAGAGCAAACCATATCATCCAGTCTGTCATCCGTTTATTTCATATCGGCAAACACCTGATCACATTATAGGATGACAGGGAAAAAGGCAAACGACCGGCGGCCTGACGGATTGTCGCGATAATCCCCACCCGCCAGGTCCCGGAAAATTCAGCAGCCTTTCGTCTGACTTTCCGCCAATGTCTTCCAGGTTGAAACGACCGAATCCGGATTCAGTGACATCGAATCGATTCCCTGTTTCATCAGCCAGCGTGCGAAATCCGGATGATCCGATGGCCCCTGGCCGCAAATACCGACATATTTTCCCTGGCTGTTGCAGGCGGCAATCGCCTTTGAAATCAGGGCCAGCACAGCAGGGTCACGCTCGTCAAAATCGGCCATCAGCAATTCAAGTCCCGAATCACGATCCAGCCCCAGCGTCAGCTGGGTCAGATCATTGGAACCGATTGAAAAACCGTCGAACATTTCAAGGAACTCGTCGGCCAAAATAGCATTGGAAGGCACCTCGCACATCATGATGATACGCAAGCCGTTTTCTCCACGACGCAAGCCGTTGACGGCCAGCAAATCGATGACGGAACGAGCCTGTTTGAGTGTCCTGACGAACGGCACCATAATCTCGACATTAGTCAGTCCCATTTCATTCCGCACTTTCTTCATCGCTTCGCATTCCATATGGAATGCTTCGGCAAATGAAGAAGCGATATAACGCGAAGCGCCACGGAATCCCATCATCGGATTCTCTTCTTCGGGTTCATAACGCGTTCCGCCCATCAATGTCCGGTACTCGTTGGATTTGAAGTCAGACAGACGGACAATGACCGGCTTCGGCCAGAAAGCTGCCGCAATCGTGGCAACCCCCTCGGCCAGTTTCTGGACATAATAGACACGTGGTGAAGCATATCCCCGTGAAACGGACTCGATTCCTTTTTTCAGATCGGGATCGACATTCGGATAAGCCAGAATGGCATTGGGGTGAACACTGATCTCATTGATGATGAATTCCAGACGTGCCAGACCGACACCACCATTTGGAATGGCCTGCAATTTGAACGCCATTTGCGGATTGCCTACATTCATCGCCAGTTTGACCGGAAGAACGGGCAAGGTACCGTACGTGATACGGGACTCTTCCATCTCGAGCGTCCCTTCGTAAATACGACCATCCTCGCCTTCAGCGCATGAAACCGTGACAAGCTGTCCGTCCCTCAACACTTCCGTGGCATTTCCGCATCCCACAACAGCCGGAACACCAATCTCACGTGCAACGATTGCGGCATGGCAGGTTCGCCCTCCCCGGTTCGTGACGATGGCCGCCGATTTTCTCATCACCGGTTCCCAGTTCGGATCGGTCATATCAGCAACCAGTACATCCCCTTCCTGCACCTTGTCCATTTCGGATGGATCTTTCACGATACGAACGCGACCGATACCGATTTTCTGACCGATGGCACGACCTGACGTCAGAACTGCCCCGTTTTCTTTCAGTTTGAAGACCTGTACGGATTCTCCCGTTTTCTGGGAATTGACGGTTTCCGGTCGCGCCTGAAGAATATAGAGTTTCCCATCCACGCCATCCTTGCCCCATTCGATGTCCATGGGACATCCGTAATGGTTTTCGATAATCACGGCAAATCTGGCCAGCTCGATCACCTCGGCATCACTGATGGAAAAACGCTTGCGTTTTTCCTCAGGGACTTCCACGGTTTCAACCGGTTCGACGGTATCCGGTTTTTCGGAAAACACCATTTCGATCAGTTTCGATCCAATCGAACGCCGGATAATCGGCATTTTGCCTTTCTCCAGCATCGGTTTGTGGACATAAAATTCATCCGGATTGACGGCTCCCTGCACGACTGTCTCACCCAGACCATAACTGGATGTGATGAAAACGACATCCTTGAAACCCGATTCGGTATCCAGCGTGAACATGACGCCGGACGCTCCCAGATCGGAACGTACCATCCTCTGGATACCGGCAGAGAGGGCGACGTCTGCATGTCTGAAACCACGCTGCTGGCGATATGAAATGGCACGATCGTTATACAAGGATGCAAAAACTTTTTTGACCGCTTTCAATACATTTTCTTCCCCAACAACATTCAGATAGGTTTCCTGCTGGCCGGCAAAAGAGGCATCCTGCAAATCTTCTGCCGTTGCGGACGAACGCACGGCGACAGAAAGTTCACCTGCCGTATTTTTGACCATCTGCCGGTACTGGTCGAGAATTTCCTTTTCCAGACGTGGCTGAAGCGGAGTTTCTTCTATCCACTTGCGGATATCGGCACCGGCATCCGCCAGCGCACGGACATCATTGATATCCACACCGGCCAGCCGGTCTTCAATCCGCCTTGCCAATGTTTCACTGCCATTGGTACTGTAAGACAGAAAATCGCGATATGCTTGCGACGTTGTCGCGAACCCGCCCGGAACCCTGACTCCCTTTTCCTGCAACTGGCTGATCATTTCGCCGAGAGACGCGTTCTTCCCGCCTACTGAAGGAACATCTTTCATTCTCAAGTCTGTAAACGGAATGACATAAACAGCCTGGTTGTTGAGTACTGGTGAAGCTGCTTCGGACATAGTGATCTCCTTGCGAAAATGGAATTCGTGTCTGCGAAGAAGGAAAGACACGATATTTCGACAACTATAAAATTCGTCTTTATTGTACCGCCAGTGTCATTATGTTTTTCAAAAATAATCCTTACAATAGAAGAAATTATTCGTCTCCTTGATTATTCTTTCCGACAGGCTGAAATATGACGACACAACAGAATATCCCTGCACGTACTGTTTTTATTGTATCCGATGGTACCGGTATTACAGCGGAAGCTCTGGCCCGCTCGGTTCTTTCCCAGTTCAATCTGTCCTATTCGAGAGTACACATCCCTTTCGTCGACACAATCGAGAAAGTCCGTCATGCCAGGGAACAGATCCAGAACGAGTACCGGCAAACAGGTCTGCTGCCCATCGTCTTTTCGACGCTGGTTATCCCTGAACTGGTCTGTATCCTGAGAGAAGCGCGAGCGTTGCATCTGGACGTCATCCAGACCTTTGTCGATCCCTTGAAAAAGGAACTGGGCATTTCTCCCAAACAGGAAATCGGTTTAAGCCATCAGAACATGGAAAGCGAAGAATATAAAAACCGGATCGAAGCCATCAATTTCACTTTGGCACACGATGACGGTCAATCCAACAGGAATCTGGACGAAGCCGACGTCATACTGGTCGGTGTTTCCAGAAGCGGAAAGACCCCGACCAGCCTGTACCTGGCTATGCAATATGGACTGAAAGTGGCAAATTACCCGCTGATTCCGGAAGATTTCGAACGCGGCAGACTTCCTTCCTCACTCGAATCCTACAAGAACAAACTGTTCGGTCTGACCATTCAGCCGGAACGCCTTGCCGAGGTTCGCAACGAAAGACGACCGAACAGCCGTTATGCATCACTGGAAAACTGCCGGTATGAAGTTTCCGAAGCGGAAGGTATGATGAATCTGGAGGGGATTCCCTATCTTTCCTCGACATCAAAATCCATCGAGGAAATTTCCACCGCAATTTTAAGCGATATGCGCGCATTTTCCAGCCCTGCCCAGGAAAAACCGTCGCCCAAAATCTAGTTGCACAACTCAAGTTCAAACGACGCCGCATAAGGTTCCGAAATACCGAGTCCGGCAGCTGTTTTCCGGTTCAACATCAGTACCCGTTCATCGAAACCGTAGCCCCGGTCACGCAAATTACGCTGGTGTTGCGAGTCATGATAACGCAACAGTTCGCCTTTCCACTGTGCCTGTGTCTCATCAAACGGGACATAAAAATCCTTTCTCATATCGACTGTTTTGACGTCACTGTTCAACATCAGTGCAACGGGCCATTCAACTTTCGATGCAATCGCTTTCATCATGGCATACATGGCACGATGAGCACGATTTGTATCGTTACCATGAGGCATGAAAAGCATATCCGGTCTGATCTCACGAATCAGTTTTTCAAGAAAGATCCGGTTTTCACTATCATCCGCAACCTGGTCATCATTCTCATTGTTCAGTTTCAGAAACCGGTAATGCGTACAGGGCAAACCAAAGAAACGAAAACTGGCGGTCTGTTCCCTGACGCGCAACTGCCGCCTGTCATCCTGCACCATTCCGGCACCATAAACCTTGTCGATACCGCTTCCCGTTTCAGCAACGACGACATACAACTCATGTCCCTGACCAACCATATACCTGAGCGTTACGCCAATGGCATCAAAATCATCAGGATGAGGTGCTGTTACCAGTAATTTCAGTTTCCCGGGCCAATTGATTTTGCGAAGATCAACAGGACGTTTCCCGGCCAGGAGAAATTCCAGATTCATTGAAAACCTCTCGTCAAAACTGTTGTTACCTTTCCTGTTCCACAAACCGGACAATAAGACAACTCATCAAGTTCTTCAGGAGAAGGCAGCAATCATTGGATAATATCGAAAAAACCAATCAAACCGTCAGACCATTCCGTTCCAGTATTTTTCTGACGGGTGCATATGTTTTCCTGTGAACCGGCGAAACACCGAATTTTTCCAGCTGTGCCAGATGAAATGCTGTCGGATACCCCTTGTGGCGGTCAAAACCATATTCCGGATACTGACTGTGCAATTCCATCATGATGGCATCTCTGGCCGTTTTGGCCAAAATCGAAGCGGCAGAGATAACCGGTATTCTGTCATCTCCCTTGACGATGGCTCTGGCACGAATTGACAACTCCTTCGGACACCGGTTACCGTCAATCAGAGCCAATTCCGGTTTTATGGAAAGCATCTCGATTGCCCGTTTCATGGCCAGCATGGAAGCCCATAAGATATTCAACTCATCGATTTCTGCCACGGAACATTGCGCGATAGACCACGCTTTGGCTTTCTCTTTGATCAATTGTGCCAGTTCGTCACGCCGGTTTTCCGAAAGTTTTTTGGAATCCTTCAAACCGTCAATGGGATGATCCGGATCGAGAATGACTGCTGCAGCAAACACCGGCCCGGCAATGGGTCCCCTGCCCGCTTCATCCGCACCGCAAACAAGAGATATCCCGGACGAAAAAACGTCTTCAAAAGAAAGCTGCAAGGAAGATACCCGCTTATCCTGAAATGTATCAGTCATTCTGTCTCATTACGTCAAGCACTGCCTGTGCACTTGTTTGCGCTGTATTGCGCAGCAATGAATAATGCATGGCGACAAATTTTTCCTGCAAACGATTCCTGTTCGCCTGATCCGTCAACTGGAACCAGAGTGCATCGGAAAGCGCTTTTCCCGTGGCGGCATTCTGAAGCAATTCCGGAACAATCATTTCTCCTGCCAGTATATTGGGCAATCCGACTGGAGGTTTGACAATATGACGGGCGATCTCCCATGTCGCACGCATCAGACGATAGGCAATAACCATCGGCTTTTTGAAAAGTGCCACCTCAAGAGTTGCCGTTCCTGAAGCCACCAATACAGCATCTGCCGCCGTGATAGCTGCATGGGATCGTCCTCTCATGAGTTTCAGCGGCAGATCATCGAGACGGACACTTCTCATGAGACGGGTAAAGAATGCCAGTTGTTCATCTCCCGCCATGGGAATAATGAACTGGATATCCGGATCACGCTGCAACAATAACCTGGCCGCCTCAACAAAAGGAACACTGTTGTATTTCAGTTCGGACATTCTGCTGCCCGGCATAATAGCGATTACCGGCCTGTCCTTGTCCAGTCCAAGATTGTCCCGTGCAGCATTCATATCGGGTCTCATTGGAATCGCTTCGGCCAGAGGATGCCCGACACAAGTAACCGGTATACCAGCCTTTTGATAAATGGCCTCTTCAAAAGGAAACAACACCAGAATACGTGAAACGGCTTCAGCAATTTTCTTGATACGGCCACTGCGCCATGCCCAGACAGACGGACTGACAAAATGTACGGTCCTGATTCCCGCCTTTTTCAGGGAAACTTCCAGATCGAGATTGAATTCAGGCGCATCAATGCCGACAAAAACATCCGGTTTTTCAGCCAGCAGATGATCGCGCAAATGATTGCGAATGCCCCGGATTTCCCGATAATGCGCCAAGACCTCGAACAGACCGTTTACAGCCAGTTTTTCCATGGGCCAGTTGCTGACGAAATCGTATTTCGCCATCCGCGCCCCTCCTATCCCGTGCATCAGGGTATTGGGCAACTGGGGACGTAATGCCGACAACAGTGTCTCGCCGAGAATATCCCCGGATGTTTCTCCGGCAACCATGGCTATCGATCTCATCTGTCCGTTCCTTTCAAATACAGGGGACACAGCCTTTTTCCAGAGTTATCGCAACAATCCTCTTTGCGCCCCCTCGATAAAAGTATGCATCTGCCGGATATAATCGGCCGCTTCCTGCGAAGCGGCGGCCTCTTCCAGCAATCTGGACTTGGCTTCTTCAAGAGACAGGCCCGAACGGTAAACCGTCTTGTATGCCTTACGGATATCGGCAATCTGTTCCGTAGTGAAACCGCGACGTTTGAGTCCTACCGAATTGATACCATAAGTCGATGTCGGCGTTCCGGATACCATCAGGAAAGGCGCGATATCCTGGGATATATGTGAACCGAACCCTGTCATCGCATGATCCCCAACCCGGCAGAACTGGTGAATCAGCGTAAATCCTCCCAAAATAACCCAGTCGCCGATATGGACATGACCAGCCAGCTGCGCACTGTTGGCAAAAATCGTATGGCTTCCGACCTGGCAATCGTGAGCCAGATGCACATACGCCATGATCCAGTTGTCATTCCCCAGACGGGTGACACCTTCGTCCTGAACGGTTCCCAGATTGAATGTGCAGAATTCCCGAATGGTATTGCGATCACCGATTTCCAGTTTTGTCAGTTCTCCAGCATATTTTTTATCCTGCGGTACCCCCCCCAGAGAAGCAAACTGGAAAATGTGATTGTCCTCACCAATCGTCGTGTGTCCTTCGATAACAACATGAGGCCCGATCCTTGTCCGTGCCCCGATTCTGACATCCGGGCCGATAATCGAATAAGCACCGACTTCCACTGAACTGTCCAGCTCAGCATGTGGATCAATTATTGCAGTAGGATGAATGGCCATCAGGAATCTGCTTTCTGGGAGACTACACCGCCCCGAATGGCGCACATCAACTCGGCTTCGACCGCCAGCTGGCCATCCACCAGACCTCTCGTCCTGAATTTCCACATGCCTCTCGAGCTGCGGATCAGTTCCGCTTCCATGACAAGCTGATCACCCGGTTCAACCGGACGTTTGAAACGAGCACTGTCAATCGTCGCGAAATAAACCACAGCATCCTTGTCCAGCTTGCTGTCATGTGACATGAAAGCGAAGATGGCTGCCGTTTGAGCCAATGCCTCGATAATCAGCACACCTGGCATTACCGGATGATTCGGAAAATGGCCGTTGAAAAATTCCTCGTTAGCCGTGACATTCTTGATGGCAGTAATCTTCTTACCCGCTTCCCAGTCTAATACGCGATCAACCAGCAACATGGGATAACGATGAGGCAACAACTCCCTGATCTGATGAATATTCAAACTCTTCATTTTTTCGTTTTTGTTATTGATTGGATGGTTTTTTCAAGTTCACGGATTCTATCACGCATGGAACCCAGTTTTCGTGTCAGTACAGCCGTCTTTTCCCACTCGGCATGTTTGGCCAACGGATAAAAACCGGAATAAACACCGGGCTCTGTAACCGAACTTTGCACAACGCTGGCTGCCGTGATATGGACACCATCGGCAATAGTGAGATGTCCTCCGATCATGGCGGCACCGCCAACGGTACAGCGTTTGCCGAATATGGCACTTCCCGCTACACCGACACACCCCGCCATCGCCGAATTTTCACCGATATGACAGTTATGACCTATCTGGATCTGATTATCCAGTTTGACACCATTCTCAATAACCGTATCCGACAGTGCCCCCCGATCCACCGTGGTATTGGCACCGATCTGCACATCACTACCGATGATCACCCGTCCTGTCTGCGGAATCTTGACCCATACCCCATCTTCATTGGCAAATCCGAACCCTTCGCAACCGATAACGGCACCTGGACGCAACACGCCCCGTTCACCGATTTCACAGCCCTGGAGGAATACAACCCGTGGAAAGAAATGACAGCCCGCGCCAATTTTCGCATTCTTTCCAATGAAACAGCCTGCTTCAATCAGACAGTTTTCTCCGATTTCTGCACCGGCTTCAATCGTGACGAAAGGACCAATCGTCGCACTGCGCGCCACTTTTGCGGAAGGATCGACAACCGCGCTGGAATGAATTCCGGCAACAGGTGGAACGGTTTTGAAACTCTCGAACAACTGCGCCGCATGAGCAAAATAGGCATAAGGGTTCTTGGTGACGATGCGAGAGCCTTTGAAAAGATCGCCGACAAGCTGATTGTCCCTGGGAGAAATGATCAATGCCGCTGCCTTGCACCGGCCAACTTCATGACGCAAACGAGGATTGGTCAAAAAAGTGATATGTTCGGAATCTGCATTATCCAGCGGGGCAAATCCTGTCACTTCGATACTGCCATCACCAATAAGTTGACCGCCGAAGCGGTCAACCAGTTCCTGAAGATTTATCGACATTCTGGTCAGTCTTGTTAGTTGTTAAGTGCTTTCAATACCTGTTCAGTAATGTCAACACGCGGAGAAATATAAACGGCATCCTGCACGATCAGGTCATATTTCCCATCCTTGGCAATCTTGTTGATTTCCTTGTTGACCCTATCGAATACCTTGGCGATTTCTTCATTGCGGCGTTGCATGAAATCCTCACGGTAAGCACGCTGTTTACGCTGGAAATCCTGACTGAGATCGGCCAGTTCACGCTGGCGTTTGATCCGCTGCGATTCAGACAGAACAGGCATGTCCTTGTCCAGTTTCTCTCCCATGGATTTCAGCCGAGCCTGTGTATCCCGCAATTCTTTGTTCCGTTTCGAAAAATCGCTTTCCAGTTTTTTCTCGGCAGCCTTGGCCGGTGCGGATTCACTCATGATCCGGTCCGGATTGATGTAGCCGATCTTGTATTCCTGCGCATGAACCAGTCCAAAAGCACAAAAGCAGAATGCCAATACAGCCGCTTTTCTTGCAGTCATGAATGTTTTAGCAAAATTTTTCAAGTTGCTTCTCCAAAAAATAATCAACATTATGAATTATGCCACCAATTCCCTAGAAACCGGTACCCAGCTGGAACTGGAAAGCTTCTTTCCTGTCCCCTTCTTTCGCATTGAGAGGGAAGCCATAACTCAGTTTCAGCGGTCCAATTGGCGACACCCAACTTACACCAAACCCCGCCGAGTATCTCAAATCACCAAAATCAATGTTTTGTTCATCCGTAAAAACATTACCGCCGTCCAGGAAAGTAAACCAGCGCAACGTCCGGTCCCCTCCCATGCCTGGCATCGGGAACTGAAGCTCGATATTGCCGACAACCCGCTTGGTACCACCAAGATATTCACGATCGCCATCCCAATCGTACTCGACCTGTCCCAATGACGAACTCTCATAACCGCGAACGGTTCCCATACCGCCGGCATAGAAATTCTTGAATACCGGATAAGGTTTTCCGCCCAATCCTTTACCATAATCGATCATACCGTTCAGAGCCAATGTACCTCCTTCGAACATCGGGAAGAAATACTGATGCTGATAGGAAGCCTTGTAATATTTCATATCACCCAGCGCCGACACTTCCAGATTGGCTTTCTGATAACGGCCTTTTGTCGGGACAAGGGAACTGTCACGGCTGTCCCTTGCCCACGCGACGGTCAACGGTATGGCATAAGCACTGGCACTCGATCCATCACCAAAGTCTTTTACAAAATCCTTGTAACGTTCCGGACTATCCCAGTATGTATCCATTGCCGTTCTTTCGACGCCCACACCGAAAAAAACCCTGTCCACTTCGGTAAACGGCACACCGAACTTGACATTGGCACCCAACGTCTCGACCTTATAATCGTTATCGTTGATCAAAGGCGGCCGGATCGTCCGGTAAAACAGCTCATAACGACGACTGATTCCATCGTCCGTGAAATAAGGTGTATTCTGCGTCAGTGCGATGGTACGGTAACGTTTGCTGGTATTGACCGTCAGGGCGACATCATTACCGGTTCCCGCAAAATTCTGCTGTTCAATGGATCCCGACAAAAGCAGCTTGTCTTCCTGCGAAAAGCCGGCTCCCAACATGAGATTACCGGTCGGTTTTTCAACCACTTTCATATTGACATCAACCTGATCGACGGTTCCGGGTACTTCCGGTGTTTCAACCGAAACCTCCGTGAAAAAGCCGAGACGGTCCACCCGGTCGCGGGACAGTTTGATGTTCTTGCCGTCATACCAAGATCCTTCCATCTGCCGGAATTCTCTGCGAATAACCTCGTCACGGGTTTTGGTATTTCCGGCAATATTGATTTGCCGGACATAAACCCGCTTGCCCGGATCAATGAAGATGGTAAAAGCGACTTCTTTCTTTTCCTTGTCGATGTCCGGCTGGGGATTGACATTGGCAAAGGCATACCCGAAATTACCCAGATAGTCAGAAATTTTCTTGGAGCTTGCCGTCAGTTTTTCACCGGAATAAATATCGCCCTTTTTCAATTCGACCAGTGACTTGATCTCATCTTCACGGCCAAAAAGTTCCCCTTCCAGGTGAATATCGGAGACGGTGAATTTGTCGCCCTCATTGATATTCAACGTGATATAAATATCTTTCTTGTCGCTGGTAATCGACACCTGTGTCGATTCAACCTGCATTTCGATATAACCGTTGTTCTGATAAAACGATTTCAGCGCTTCAATATCACCGGTCAGCTTTTCCTTCGAATACTGGTCGGCCCGTGTATACCAGGTAAACCATCCCGGTGTACGCAATTTGATCCTGTCCATCAATTCCTTGTCGGAAAACGCCTTGTTTCCGACAAACTTGATTTCTTTGATGCGTGACACCTCTCCTTCGTCAACCGTAAAATTGACTGCGACCCTGTTCCTTTCGACAGGCGTAATGGTTGTCGTGATCTGGACGCCATAAAGCCCACGCGACATGTACTGCCGTTTCAGTTCCTGTTCCGCCCTGTCAACCAGCGCCCTGTCATAAATACGTGCCTCGCCGAGACCGACATCCTTTAAGGACTTGATCAGCATTTCCTTGTCGAATTCTTTCGCTCCGGTGAAGTCGACACTGGCAATTGCCGGCCTTTCCTCAACAATGACCACCAGAATATCACCTTCCGCATCGATTCTGACGTCCTTGAAAAAACCGGTCGCATAAAGCGCCTTGATAGCCGATGCAGCCTTTTCATCGGAAAACGTATCCCCGACTCTCACGGGAAGATAATTGAAAACCGTACCGGCTTCCGTACGCTGGATTCCTTCAACGCGAATGTCTTTAACGGTAAAGGGCTCTATTGCCAATGCATGACCGGAATACAGGATCGCACTTGCGGCAGCCAGAACCGACAGGCGAAAAGGTAAACAACGATGAAATAATTTCATGAATCTCATTTAAAGATGCAAACAGAGATATCCATCCATACTGTTAATCATCATTCAGAAAAAAAGACGGACGACATCATTAAAAACGGCAATCAGCAACAATATTCCCAGGATGCCCATTCCGATTTTATAACCTATCGTTGCCACTTTTTCAGGAATGGAACCACCCGTCACAACTTCCACAGCATAATACAGCAAAAGACCACCATCCAACACAGGTATGGGCAGCAAATTCATCACCCCGATACTGATGCTGATAAAAACAATAAAATGCAGATAACGAATCAGGCCGGCACGTGCCGTCTGCCCCGCATAATCGGCTATGGCAATGGGACCGGTAATATTTTTCAGCGAAACATCACCTGTTATCATTTTTCCGATCATTTTCACCGTAATAACCGATGTTTCCCATGTTTTGCTGACGCCTTCGGCCAATGCGACAGGAACACTGTAACTCAACACCGTCATCTCAGGCATGACAGAAACCATGGCATCCATTTTGCCGACAAGCTGGTCTTTTTCCGGCCTGGCTGCAGGAGTTAACGAAACGGCAACGGGCCGACCATTCCTCATGACTTCCAGAGCCATGGGTTTGCCGGGAGAATTCCGTACGGCAATAATCAGGGCCAATGAGTCGATAACCGGATTTCCATCTATCCCGATAACCCTATCCCCTTTTTTCAAGCCCGCTTTTTCCGCTATGCCTCCCGCTTCGACAGCGGCTATCACAGCCGGAGGCCGCTCAACGGACAACCCCAGTTTCCCAATAAAATCCTTGTCAACATCTTCTATCGACAGATGATCTGTCGGCAGAATGACCGTAACAGGCCCGGTTTTGTCATCATCGTTCTTGTTATGCTTTACATACGTCAGCAAAACGGCCGGACGTTCTTCCATCAGAACTTCCGTCATCTTCCATCGCACCTGTTGCCAGTTATGGATCGGCATGTCATCAATGGCCACTATGGTTTCTCCACCTCTCAGGCCTGCCCTGTAGGCTACGGTATTTTCAGGAATCTCCCGAAGCCTGGCCACAGGTTCCGGCATACCATAAATATACAATCCGGTCAGCACAACAATCGCCAGTATGAAATTGGCCAACGGACCTGCCGCCACAATAGCCATACGGCGCCATACATTCTGGCTCGTAAATTCCCGCTTTCTGTCTTCTTCAGAGACTGTCCCCAAATCATCCGATCTTGCATCCAGAAGCTTGACATACCCTCCAAGCGGCAATGCCGAAATGGCCCACTCCGTTTTATCCGGCCCGAATTCGCGACTGAAAAGGACCTTGCCCATCCCCAATGAAAATCGCAGAACCTTGACATTGCACAGACGTGCCATCCAGTAATGACCCAGTTCATGAATGACAATCAATACAGACAGCGCAAGTATAAAAGCCAGTATTGTTTGAATGATTATCATTGCAAAATCAGACTTGTGGCGACCGTCCGGGCAGCCCGGTCATGCATCAAAACGCTGTCGATTCCCGTAATCGAACTTTCTGTTGTCACTTTGTCCAGCACACGTGCGACGACGTCGTCAATACGACGGAAACTGATACGCTGATCCAGAAAAGCCTGAACGGCCACTTCATTGGCGGCATTGAGAATCGCAGGAGTTGCCCCGCCTGTTTTCAGCGCTTCATACGCGAGCTTCAGACACGGAAAACGTACGAAATCCGGAGACTCGAATTGCAAGGTACCGATTCTCGCCAGATCCAGTGGAGTGACACCGGAAAACATCCGGTCCGGATAGGCAAGCGCATGTGCAATCGGAATCCTCATATCCGGATTGCCCAGTTGCGCGATAACCGACCCATCGATATAAGAAACCATGGAGTGAATAACACTTTGAGGATGTATAACGACTTCAATCTGGCTGGCCGGAATACCGAAAAGCCAGTGCGCTTCAATAACCTCGAGTCCCTTGTTCATCATCGTTGCTGAATCAACGGATATTTTCCTGCCCATGACCCAACGCGGATGAGCGATTGCCTGTTCCGGTGTAACACTATCGAGTGTATCGACAGGTCTGTGAAGAAAGGGACCTCCCGATGCCGTCAGCAAAATCTTGGAAACGCCATGTTCGTTCGGAAAACGCTTATGCTGCGCCGGCAGGCACTGGAAAATGGCATTGTGCTCACTGTCAATCGGCAGAAGCGTTGCGCCACTGGCGATGACCGTATCGATAAAGAGCTGGCCTGACATAACCAGTGCTTCCTTGTTGGCCAACATGACCTTTTTCCCTGCACGGGCCGCGGCCAGGGCAGGAGCAAGCCCTGCTGCACCGACAATAGCAGCCATAACAGCATCGCACTGCGAAGAAGCCGCGATGTCGCACAATGCTTTTTCACCATGGAAAACTTCTGTCCCGATACCTTTTGCACGCAACTTTTTTTCCAGTATCAGGGCATCCGCTGCCGTCCCGACCACGGCGACTTCCGGACAGAATTGCACACATTGCCGAAACAGCTCATCGATACGTCTGTTCGCTGTCAGTGCATGAACGACATATTGCTCACCATGCCGGGACAAGACATCCAATGTGGACACACCAATAGAGCCTGTAGACCCCAGTACAGTGATACGCTGCGGATTTGCTGTCATGATTTACAACCACACTCCCAACAAAACAGCCAGTGGCAACACGGGAATCAGCGAGTCAATCCGGTCCAGAACTCCACCATGTCCCGGCAACAGATTGCTGCTATCCTTGAATCCCCTGCGCCGTTTCAGCTTCGATTCCAGCAGATCACCGACAATGCTCAGCGCTACCAGCAGAACCAGACCAGCCAGCATGGCAACCGGACCATAGCGTACATATATCCTCAATGCAATATTGTCCTCCAGCGGAATCAGCCATACCACCACCACGGCTGCCACGATCACCGCACACAATCCCCCTACCACTCCTTCCCAGGTCTTGCCGGGAGAAATCGCGGGAGCCAGTTTGCGTTTTCCAAAAGCTCTTCCGGCAAAATAGGCACCGATATCGGCCAGCCAGACAATCATCAGAATCGAAAGCAGCAGTACAGCAGAGCGGATGTACAGAACATATACGGAAAGGAAACTTCCCAGAATCGATAACCAGTAAAGCAGCTGATACAGATAAGCCATAACCGTACCGGGTTTCGGCAACTCGCGAAACAGGGAAGGAATGAGAAAAAGAATCCAGATCGCCACCGACGCCACGATACACAGGACATAAGCATCTTCAGGAAACCACAACAGCGCCACGATAAAAACGATTCCGGAAACCGCCGCCATCACAAACGGATGACGGTTTTCGAACAGCCGCGCATTTTCCCACGACGCCGCGCAGAAAAACACCAGAAGGAAAAGACCAAACAGCCTACTGCTTTGCGACCATAAAACCAGAAACAGAACCGCTGCAAGGCAGATGGCAGTATATATGCGTTTTTTCAGCATCGATCATATCACTAGTTGTTCACTTGTCTTCCCGAATCGTCTTTCCCTGGACTTAAAAGACAGAATTGCCTTTTCCAGCTCCCTGTCATCGAAATCGGGCCAGTATATATCAGTAAAGTATAACTCGGTATAAGCCAACTGCCAGAGGAGAAAGTTGGATATCCGTTTTTCTCCGCCGGTACGGATGAACAGATCGGGATCAGGAGCGTAAGACAGCGCAAGATAGGAAGCGAGTCGTTTCTCTGTCATTTCCGCCATTCCAATACCATCTTGCGACATCCTCCTGACCGCCTGCAGTATGTCCCACCGTCCACCATAATTGGCACATACCGTCAATGTCAATGCCGTATTGGCCGATGTCCTATCCTGTGCCCGTGCAATCGCTTCCTGGAGATTCGAATCGAAACGGCTGATATCGCCAATGACATTCAACCGGATATTGTTTGCATCCAATCTGTCCGTTTCTTTTTCAAGAGTGGACAGAAACAGATTCATCAGAAAACCGACTTCCTCACTGGGTCTGCTCCAGTTCTCCGAACTGAACGCAAAGACCGTCAAATAAGGAATTCCGCGTGAAATACACCCTTCAATGGTACGCCTGATGGCCTCGACACCCTTGGCATGTCCAGCTACACGCGGTAAAAAACGCTTTTTCGCCCAACGACCATTGCCATCCATTACGATGGCAATATGTCGGGGCATGACAACCTTACCGGAAACAATATTGTCGGACATGTCTGAAATGACGAATCCGTCAAACGGTCATGACTTCTTTTTCTTTTTCAGTCAACAGTTTGTCGATTTGCTGAACGAACCTGTCCGTCAATTTCTGGATATCGTCCTGAGCACGACGTTCGTCATCTTCCGAACATTCCTTATCCTTGACCATTTTCTTCAGTGATTCGTTTGCGTCGCGGCGAATATTGCGGACAGCTACCTTGGCATCCTCACCTTCCGTTTTGACCAGTTTGACCATTTCCTTGCGACGTTCTTCGGTCAACGGAGGAGTCGGTACACGAATAATATCGCCGACAGAAGATGGATTCAGGCCAAGATCGGAGTCACGAATGGCTTTTTCGATAACACTGACCATCTTTTTTTCCCAAGGCTGAACCGAAATGGTTCGCGCATCGATCAGAGTGACATTGGCGACCTGGCTGATCTGGGTAGGAGAACCGTAATAATCGACTTGAATATGGTCGAGAATGCCGGTATGAGCGCGGCCAGTACGTACCTTGGCCAAATCGGCTTTCAGCGATTCGACCGATTTGTTCATTTTCTGTTCGGCATTTTTTTTCACTTCGGCAATATTCATGAAACACCCTCTTGCAAAATATTCAGTAAAAAGCCATTAGGCACTGGCATTATATCGGTTCTGTTTCAAATATGGACAAGTGTTCCCTCATCTTCACCAAGAAGAACCCGCTTTAAGGCGCCATGCTTGAGAATCGAGAATATCTTGATCGGCAATTTCTGATCGCGACATAATGCAAAAGCGGCAGCATCCATCACCTCAAGATGTTTTTCGATCGCTTCATCGAAAGTGATATGTGAATACCGCGTTGCAGAGGTATCTTTCATCGGATCCGCACTGTACACGCCGTCGACCTTGGTTGCCTTCAAAACGATTTCCGCCCCCATTTCCGCACCGCGCAATGCTGCTGCGGTATCCGTCGTAAAGAAAGGATTGCCCGTTCCGGCAGCAAAGACAACAACCTTGCCTTCTTCAAGGTACTGAAGCGCTTTCGGCCGCACATAGGATTCGACAACCTGATCGATACCGATGGCAGACATGACACGTGCTGTCAGCCCGGCCTGCTCCATGGCATCGGCCAGCGCCAGCGAATTGATTACGGTAGCCAGCATTCCCATATAATCGGCTGTCGCACGGTCCATTCCCTTGGCACCTGGAGCGACACCACGGAAAATATTGCCGCCACCGATCACGATGGCCATTTCCACTCCCAGATTTGCAGCGTCAACCACATCACCGACCATTTGCTCAATGGAAGCACGATTGATGCCGAACTGGTCTTCCCCCATAAGAGCCTCACCTGACAATTTCAGAAGAACCCGCTTGTAAAGTGGACTGGTCATACCCTGAATTCCTTATCTTGCAGCCTAAAAATGAAAAATAACAAAACCTTACAAAAACGGGCCTTTCGGCCCGTTTGAAAGCATCAAGCTTTGGCTGCCGCCATTTGCGCGGCAACTTCCGCGGCAAAGTCGTCCGATTTTTTCTCCAGACCTTCACCGACAACATACAACGTATAAGACTTGATCGTTGTATTTTTTTCTTTCAGCATCTGGCCGACAGACTGTTTGTCATTTTTGACAAAAGGCTGATTCAGCAGGGAAACTTCCTTCAGGAATTTCTGAACGGAACCTTCGATACGACGGGCGATGATATCGGCTGGCTGAGCCTTCTTGCCTTCCGCAACCGCCTTGGCTGAATCTTCCTCGGCCTTTTGCTGGGCAATCGAACGTTCTCTTTCAATCAATGCCGGATCAACCTGTTCGGCCGACAATGCAGCGGGTTTCATGGCCGCGATATGCATCGCGACATCCTTGCCGACCTGCTCGTCCGGGCCATCGTATTCCACAATGACGCCAATACGGGAACCATGCAAGTATGAAGCGATTTTCGCATCCGTCTGGTGACGTGCAAAACGCCGGATGGACATGTTTTCTCCTATACGGCCGATCAGATCCTTGCGCTGTTCATCCACCGTCTTTCCATCCATAGGCAAAGCAGACAACGCCGCCACATCGGCAGGATTGTCATTCGCCACCAGTTTGGCACATGCATTGGCCAATGCAATGAAATCATCATTTTTCGTGACGAAATCGGTTTCGCAGTTTACTTCGACAATAGATGCCGCATTCCCATCCACATGAATGGCGATAACCCCTTCAGCGGCGATACGACTGGACGCTTTCGAAGCCTTGTTGCCCAGTTTGACCCGCAGGATATCTTCCGCTTTCTGAATATCACCATTCGCCTCGGTCAATGCTTTTTTACATTCCATCATCGGGGCGTCGGTTTTCGCACGCAGCTGGCCTACCATAGCTGCTGTAATGACTGCCATACTGTTCTCCTTGCTAAGGGGGCAGACGCCCCCGTTTTTACTGAATATTTTTTACGAATCATTCCGGATCGGCTCCGGAATGACGCACATCATCATTTGCCTTCTTCAGCGACTTCCTCGCCCTTTACTGCTTCCAGAACGTCCTGCATGGCACTGGCACGTCCCTCAAGAATCGCATCGGCGACGCCGCGAGCATAAAGCTGGATCGCCTTGGAAGAATCGTCATTGCCCGGGATGACGTAAGCCAGTCCTTCTGGCGAATGATTGGTATCGACTACACCGATAACAGGAATGCCGAGTTTGGCAGCTTCGGTAACAGCGCCCTTGTGATAACCGACGTCAACGACGAAAAGCGCATCAGGCAGACCATTCATATCCTTGATACCGCCAATGGATTTCTGCAATTTGGCAACTTCACGCTGGAACATCAGCCCCTCTTTTTTGCTCATCTTGTCGACAGTGCCGTCTTCGATGGCAGCTTCCATATCCTTTAAGCGTTTGATGGAAGTCCGGATCGTTTTGAAATTGGTCAGCATTCCTCCCAGCCAGCGCTGGTCGACATAAGGCATACCGGCACGCTGTGCTTCGCTGGCGATGATGTCGCGGGCCTGTCGTTTTGTTCCGACCATCAGGATGGTACCGCGGTTGGCTGCCAGCTGGCGGATGTAATTCATCGCGTCGTTATACATTGCCAGAGTTTTTTCAAGATTGACAATGTGGATTTTGTTGCGATGCCCAAAGATGAAAGGAGCCATCTTTGGGTTCCAGAAACGGGTCTGGTGGCCGAAATGAACACCGGCTTCCAGCATTTCACGCATGGTAACGGACATAATAATCTCCAGGGTTAGGTCTTGAATTCGCCCAAGAACCCGTCTGGCGGGCACCCTTTCAGGCCGAATTCGCGATTTACAGTTAAAAAACAAATAAGGTCTTGAAAACTTTCAAGAGTTCACCATTGTACTGTAAAAACAAATCCGCTTGAAGTGACTAAATGACAAAAAGAGACGAAAACGTGATACAAAATTCTTTTTCCACAAGCGCCATTACAGGATAATGACCATATAACTGAATTTTCACCCATTCCCGGATCTTCTTATGAATGCTCTTTACTCCATTGACGCCGTCCGTACCCTTGAACAGGCTGCCCTTGCCGATCTGCCGACAGGAACGCTGATGCAGAGAGCCGGCAGACAGGCCGCTACACTTGCCATGTCACTTCTGTCAGACCTTCCGGAAAAACAGAAAACGGTACTGGTTCTGGCAGGCCCCGGGAACAATGGAGGCGACGCGCTTGAAATGGCCACCCTGCTCGCCGATTCAGGCATTTCCGTTTCCGTTCTTCTGGTTTCCAACCGCAAGAAAAATGAACCGGAAGAAGCTCGTCTGGCCAGACAAAAAGCCATAAAAAGCGCCATCCACTGGGAAGATGCCCTTTCCATCAAAACCACGCTTGAATCACTGAGAAAAAGAAACTGGTCCCTCGTCGTGGATGGCATGTTCGGCATCGGTCTGAAAGAAGCGTTGACCGGCAACCGAAGCGAACTGGTCGAAACCGTCAATACATTTTCATGTCCTGTCCTTGCACTGGATGTTCCAAGCGGTCTGAATGCAGATACAGGCAATGTCGTCGGTCAGGATGCCGTGGCCATTAAGGCAACTCACACGATCACATTTCTCGCCGACAAACCGGGACTGCATACCGGCAAAGGCCGCGACTATGCCGGTCAGGTACATGTCGCCCCGCTGGATGTCGATAAAAAATATTTTCCCGAGACCCGGTGCTGGTTGAATTCTCCAAAATTGTTTAGTCGTTTGCTTGCCCCCCGGCTTCACGACACGCACAAAGGCAGCTATGGACGTATCGCCATTGTAGGCGGAGCCGACGGAATGGCAGGTGCTCCGGTTCTGGCCGCAAGGACAGCACTCTATACGGGCTCAGGTTTGTGCTATGCCGTTTATCTGAAAAATCCGCCTGTTTATGACCCTGTCACACCGGAATTAATGTTCAGGGCCGCTCATCAATACGATTTCTCATCAGACGTCATTGTCATTGGCCCCGGACTGGGCAAATCCCCTGTCGCCAGAGAATATGTCGAAAAAACCATCGAATCCGGCAAACCGGCTTTATTCGATGCCGATGCCCTGAATATTCTGGCGGAGAGTGTCGAATTGCAAGAAAGTCTTGCCGATCGTTCCCCGCCTTCGGTTATCACTCCCCACCCGCTTGAAGCAGCACGTCTTCTCGGAACAGACAGTATATCCATTCAGTCCGACAGACTGAAAGCAGCCATGCAGCTTGCCACGAAATTCAATGCCATCGCCATTCTGAAAGGATCGGGAACGGTTATCTGTTCTCCCGATGGAAAAACCGTCATCAACCCCACCGGAAATCCGGGGCTGGCGACAGCCGGTACCGGTGATGTTCTGTCCGGCATGACAGGAAGTTTGATAGCGCAGGGCTGGCCCGCGTGGGAGGCGGCATTGGCTGCCGTCTGGCTGCATGGAAAAGCTGCCGACATTCTGGAAAAGGAACATCGCGGCTGCATTGGCATAACGGCTGGGGAAATCGCTCCGGTGGCCCGTAATCTGCTCAATGAATGTATCGCAAAAAAATAATGAAAAAGCCCCGGAATCCGGGGCTTTTCGATTTCAACAGAACTTCAGTGCGTCACCACACTGCCGCCACTGGCATTTTCGGATTTTTCTGCAGTGACAGGAACAGCAGCCGGTTCTTCCGTAATGGGTTCCGGTTGGCGTTCCAGTGCGATTTCCCAGACCTTGTCGATCCAGCGTACCGGAATGATCTCCAGCTTGTTTTTGACATTGTCGGGGATTTCCACGAGATCTTTCACATTTTCCTGTGGAATGATCACTTTCTTGATCCCGCCCCGCAACGCAGCCAGCAGTTTTTCCTTCAGGCCACCGATCGGGAGCACCTCGCCGCGCAAGGTAATTTCACCTGTCATCGCGACATCAGCCCTGACCGGAATACCACTGAAAACGGATACCAGTGCCGTTGCCATCGAAATACCCGCGGACGGTCCGTCTTTCGGAGTCGCTCCTTCCGGTACATGGATATGGATATCCTTTTTCTCGAAAGCCTCGTTTCTGATACCCAGATTGTTGGCCCGACTGCGCACTACCGTTCTGGCCGCTTCGATAGACTCTTTCATGACATCGCCCAAGGTACCCGTCCGGATAATCTGGCCCTTTCCGGGAACGGTGACCGCTTCCACGGTCAGCAGTTCCCCGCCGACTTCCGTCCATGCCAGACCGGTCACTTCACCGATCTGGTTTTCCTTTTCGGCAATACCGAAATCGAACTGACGGACACCGAGGAATTTGTCGATATTCTTGGGAGTCACGACAATTCTGCGATTCTGTTTTTTCAATAACAGCATCTTGACGACCTTGCGGCAGATTTTGGAAATCTCCCGTTCAAGTGCGCGTACACCGGCTTCCCGTGTGTAATAACGGATAATGTCACGAATAGCCGCTTCGGTAATCGAGAGCTCCGTTTCTTTCAGACCATTGCCCTTCATCTGTTTGGGCAACAGATAACGTTGTGCAATGCTCGTTTTCTCGTCTTCCGTATAACCGGACAGGCGGATGACTTCCATTCTGTCCAGAAGGGCAGGCGGAATATTGTAGGAATTGGATGTTGCGATAAACATCACATCAGACAAGTCGAAATCCACCTCGACATAGTGATCGGAAAACGTATGATTCTGTTCCGGATCCAGCACTTCCAGCAACGCCGCTGCTGGATCTCCCCTGAAATCGGCACCGATCTTGTCCACCTCATCCAGCAGGAAAAGCGGATTGCGCACACCGGCCTTGACCAGGCTCTGCAAAATCTTGCCGGGCATGGCTCCGATATAGGTACGGCGGTGCCCGCGGATCTCCGCCTCATCACGGACTCCCCCCAGAGCCATTCGTACATACTTGCGGTTGGTTGCGCGTGCTATGGACTGTCCGAGAGAAGTCTTGCCTACCCCAGGAGGTCCGACAAAACACAGAATAGGTGCCTTGACCTTGTCAACTCTCTGCTGAACGGCAAGATATTCCAGAATACGTTCCTTGACTCTTTCCAGTCCGTAGTGATCGTTATCCAGAACTTTTTCCGCATTGGCAAGATCGTTGTTGACTTTGGACTTCTTCCGCCAGGGCAGTGAAACCAGCGTCTCAATATAATTGCGCACGACTGTCGCTTCCGCCGACATCGGAGACATGGACTTCAGCTTCCTCAACTCGCCCATCGCCTTGTCTTTCGCTTCCTTGGGCATTTTGGCTGCCGTAATCCGTTTTTCCAGTTCTTCAAGATCAGCACCCTCTTCCCCTTCACCCAATTCACGCTGGATAGCCTTGACCTGTTCGTTCAGGTAATACTCACGCTGCGATTTTTCCATCTGGCGTTTGACGCGACCACGAATACGCTTTTCGACCTGCATGATATCGAGTTCGCTTTCAAGTCTTTCCAGAAGATATTCAAGACGTCTCTCGATATCGACCATCTCGAGAACCACCTGTTTCTGCTCCAGTTTCAACGGCAAATGAGCGGCAATCGTATCGGCGAACCGACCCGGCTCGTCAATGGAAGACAATGATGCGACGACTTCCTGCGGAATCTTTTTGTTCAGTTTGACGTACTGTTCGAACTGCTGAACAATGGCGCGTCTCATGGCTTCGATTTCAGGTTCATTTTCGCCGACTGAATCCACAGGCAGTATATCGGCCAGCAAATGATTTTCACCGGCTTCGACATGCGATATCCTGGCGCGCTGCACGCCTTCGACCAGCACCTTGACTGTTCCGTCAGGCAGCTTGAGCATTTGCAATACGGTCGCGATACACCCTATTTCATAAATATCTTCTGCAGTCGGTTCATCTTTCGCGGCCGTTTTCTGTGCAGCGAGCATAATGGTTTTTTCGGTTTCCATTGCCGTTTCAAGCGCATGAATCGACTTGGGCCTTCCCACGAAAAGCGGGATAACCATGTGCGGAAAAACGACGACGTCCCGCAATGGAAGCAATGGAAATCTAGACGGCTTTGTATCAATAGAAGTCATCATGACAAACCTTATGTAATGAGCATAATGATGATATTGGCCTTATTCTGGAAATTACAAGGCCAAATATCGAAAAATTCACTGAAAAGCTGGGTGACAGATATATAAGTCTTTGCCACCAAAAGCGAAAATACACTGACCAGCCAGACAGCTCCAAACACGATCAGTTCTGAGCGGCAATTTTCTGTTTATCCTGATAAATCAATAAAGGTTTTGATTCATTTGTCACGGTGTTTTCGTCAATGACAACCTTGATGACATTTTTTTCTGTCGGCAAATCGTACATGACGTCAAGCAGCAGCTGTTCCATAATGGAACGGAGTCCGCGAGCGCCAGTTTTGCGTTCCAGTGCCTTTCGGGCAATGGCATGAAGTGCTTCAGGCCGTATTTCAAGCTCTGCACCTTCCATTTCAAGAAGCTTCGTATATTGTTTTACCAACGCGTTTTTAGGTTTAACGAGAATATCGATCAATGCATCTTCTGTCAGATCGTTCAGAACCGCAACGACAGGAAGACGCCCGATCAATTCCGGAATCAGTCCGAATTTTATCAAATCTTCCGGTTCGACGTTCAGGAGTATCTCGTTTCCGGTATTCTCACTCGGACTTTTTACCGTCGCCGAAAATCCGATACCGCCCTTTTCAGACCGGTTTGCAATGATCTTGCTCAATCCATCGAATGCGCCACCGCAAATGAACATGATATTTGACGTATCGACCTGGATGAAATCCTGATTCGGATGTTTGCGTCCGCCCTGTGGCGGAACGGATGCCATCGTGCCTTCCACCAGCTTGAGAAGAGCCTGCTGCACACCCTCGCCTGACACGTCACGAGTGATGGAAGGATTATCCGATTTTCTGGAAATCTTATCAATTTCATCAATATAAACGATGCCTCTCTGGGCTTTTTCGACATCGTAATCGCAATTCTGAAGCAGTTTCTGGATAATGTTCTCGACATCCTCCCCGACATAACCGGCTTCCGTCAACGTAGTGGCATCCGCGATGACGAACGGAACATTGAGCATTCGTGCCAACGTTTGCGCCAGAAGCGTTTTACCCGATCCCGTAGGGCCGACCAGCAGGATGTTGCTTTTAGCCAGTTCGACATCATCGTTTTTTCCGCCATAGTATTTCAGGCGTTTGTAATGATTGTAAACGGCGACAGAAAGTATTTTTTTCGCCTGTTCCTGCCCGATAACATACTGATCCAGCAAATTGCAGATTTCTTTGGGTGTCGGCAATTCGGAACCGTTTTCCTTGTCCTGTCCTGAAGAAAGCAATTCTTCACGAATAATGTCATTGCATAAATCAATACACTCGTCACAAATATAGACAGAGGGTCCCGCAATCAGCTTTTTCACTTCGTTCTGGCTTTTTCCGCAAAACGAGCAATAAAGCATTTTTTCGGTAGATGTAGATTTGTTTTCCGACATGAGTATATGAACAGGTATAAGATTTAATATAAAAAATGACGGTTAGAAAGATAACACAAACCGCAAATTCTGACAGTGTGCATCGAAAAAAACGCCCGAACATCAAGTTCGGGCCTTCAACACAAAGCCTTCAGTCAGTTTCGACTGACCAGTACTTCATCGATCAGTCCATAATCTTTTGCTTCAGCAGCAGACATGAAATTGTCTCGTTCGGTATCCCGGGCAATCTGTTCGACGGGTTTGCCGGTATTGCCGGCCAGAATGCTGTTTAAACGTTCGCGGAGATAAAGAATCTCCCGTGCATGTATCTCGATATCAGTTGCCTGCCCCTGTGCTCCTCCTGAAGGCTGGTGAATCATGATACGGGAATTCGGCAGCGAAAACCGTTTGCCTTTTGCCCCGGCAGCCAGAAGAAAAGCGCCCATCGATGCAGCCAGTCCGGTACACAATGTCGAAACCTGTGGCCGGATGAACTGCATCGTATCGTAAATCGCCATACCGGCCGAAACAGAACCGCCCGGTGAATTGATATACAGGGAAATATCCTTTTCCGGATTTTCACTTTCCAGAAACAGCAACTGGGCAACGATCAGATTAGCACTCTGATCGGTTACCGGCCCGACAAGAAAAATGATTCTTTCTTTCAGCAACCGGGAGTAAATGTCAAAAGCCCTTTCTCCACGGCCACTCTGTTCAATCACCATGGGGATCATGCCCAACATTCTGGCATCCAGTGCAGAATCATGAAACTGTGTCATTTGCTATTCCTGTCTAAATAGATGAAAATCCGGAACTTTCGTATTACATTTGCTGAGCCATGAGTTCATCGAACGGCACTTCTTTCTCAACAACCTTGGCTTTGCCGAAAACATAATCCATCGCGTTTTCTTCCATCAGCATCGCTTCCAGCTCCTTGCGGCGGCCGAGTTCATTCAGATAATAATCGATGACCATCTGCGGATTTTCGTAACTGGAAGCAATTTCGGTGGCTCTTTCTTTCAGTTTATCAGCAGAGACCGCCAGAACATTGTCTTTCATCAATTCGCCCAGAATCATGCCGAGACGAACCCGTTTTTCAGCCTGTGCCGTAAACAGTTCCGGAGGCAAGGCAACATCCTTGTGGGACGGATTGCGGACAGCCAGATCCCGTCGTGTCAACTCGGTCAATTCGCCGATTTCCTGCTTGACCAGCGATTGCGGAATATCGAATTCGGACACCTTGATCAAGGCATCCATGACACGATTCTTGTTGATGGCGATCAGGCGATTCTTGACTTCACGCTGCAGATTGGTCTTGATGTCTTCACGCAATTTTTCAACACTGCCATCCTTGACACCAAGTGCCTTGGCAAATTCCTCATTGACTTCAGGCAAATGTGCCCATTCGATTTTCTTGACCTCAACAGTGAATTCCGATGTTTTACCAGCCACATCCTTGCCATGATAGTTTTCCGGAAAAGTCAGTGGAAAGACTTTTGTTTCACCTGTCTTCATCCCCCGGATAGCATCCTCGAATTCCGGCAACATCTGTTTTTCGCCGAGGACAAAGGGGAAGTTTTCCGCTTTGCCGCCTTCGAATTCAACACCGTCGATACGACCGGTAAAATCGATCGTCACACGGTCGCCATCTTCCGCTACAACGCTGCCGTTACCTTTTCCGTGTTCACTGTCTTCTCCCTTGACATGAAAGTGTGCCTGACGTTTTCTCAGGATATCAATGGTTCTGTCCACTTCGGCATCCGTGACACCGGCAACGGCTTTTTCCAGCTCAATCGTTCCCAGATCGCCAATCTTGACTTCAGGATAAACTTCGAAAATGGCATAAAACGCCACTTCGTCCTGCGCAACATCATCACCTGTTTTTTCCTCAAAACGCGGAGCGCCCGCGATCTGGAGTCCATTGTCCTGAACAGCCTTGCTGAAAGCCGCTCCCACTTTGTGATTGATGACTTCATTCTGGATCTGCGCGCCGTACATCTGCGCGACCATCTTCATCGGAACCTTGCCAGGCCTGAAACCTGGAGCTTTGGCAGTACGTGCACGTTCTTTCAAACGTTTTTCCACTTCGGTCGTAATGTCAGTAACGGGGATGGTAATCGTCAGACGTCTTTCGAGCTTTTCCAGGTTTTCAACAGCGTTTGCCATGTATCTATTCCAAAAAATCGTGGCTTGAAACCGGCAGACCGGTCCCGAACCGTTTCTTATTTGTTAAAAAAATAAACATGCCTCTTGTCAGGCCATACCCGCCCCAGGCGCGTACAGACTCAAACAAAAGGCAATTATCCATAAAAACAGTTCGACATTTTATCCGAAATTGATGAATTGCAGCAAAATTCCGTTGATAACATTCAAAAACAGGAAAAAGAGGAACCGTTTGTGGAAACACCATCATCTTTTTCCACAAAGACCGTTATTGCGACCTTTTCTCATTCACCATTTGTGAGATGAGTCCATTTACATTAGAATGTCTTGTTTTTACAGGACCGAATTATTCTATATTGTCTTGAAAAACCGGTCACCTGTTGAATAACCAAGAGGACGATTTATGACTCACGTTGTCACCGACGCCTGCGTGCTTTGTAAATACACTGACTGTGTGGATGTGTGCCCTGTCGACTGTTTCCACGAAGGCCCCAATACATTGGTGATCAATCCGAACGAGTGTATTGATTGTGCAGTTTGTGTACCGGAATGTCCTACCGAAGCCATTTTTGCTGAAGAGGATGTCCCTGCCGACCAGCAGGAATATATTGTACTGAATGCCGAACTCTCGCAAAAATGGCCGACGATAACCCGTTCCAGGGATCCATTGCCTGACGCAGACAAATGGAAAGACGTCAAAAACAAGATTATTCATTTGATTAAATAAATTTCTCTCAACACCTCGTACTGTCGTTGTCCGGATGTCATGTCGTTTCTTTCATGGCATCTTTTCGTCAGACAACCGGTCTTACACAGGAATCTTAGCAATAATGGAAGCCAAAGTTGACAATATGCCAATTGAAGCCGATGCCGTCATCGTCGGTGCGGGCCCCGTAGGTCTGTTTCAGGTATTCGAACTGGGACTGCTGGAAATCAAGGCGCATGTAATCGATTCATTGCCGGTCGTTGGCGGCCAGTGTGTCGAACTGTATCCTGACAAACCGATCTACGACATTCCCGCCGTACCCAGTTGCACCGGCCTGGAACTGACCGACAATCTGATGAAACAGATCGAACCGTTCAGCCCCACCTTCCATCTCGGCCAGGAAGTCGTCAAGGTCGAACGCCGCGAGGATGGCCGTTTCGATCTTGAAACATCCATCGGCACCCGATTCATTACCAAGACCGTATTCATCGCTGCAGGTGTCGGCGCTTTCCAGCCACGTACCCTGAAAGTGGACGGAATCGAACAGTTTGAAGGATCACAGCTTTTCTATCGTGTAAAAGATCCCGAAATGTTCCGCGGCAAAAATCTGGTCGTCTGCGGCGGCGGTGATTCTGCTCTGGACTGGGCCCTGAAACTGGTCGATATCGCGGAATCCGTCGTGTTGCTGCACCGTCGCGAAGAATATCGCGCCGCACCGGCTTCCGTAACCAAAATGAAAGCCCTTTGCGAGGATTTCTGCATGCAGGCGCTGACCGGGCAAGTCACCGGTTTTGAAAGCAAAGACGGAAAAATGACTGAAATCAAGGTCACCGGTCTGGATGGAGTAACCCGCCGGCTTCCACTGGATTGTCTTCTGGTCTTTTTCGGGCTGTCGCCAAAACTCGGCCCTATCGCCGACTGGGGACTGGAAATCGACCGCAGGCAAATCGTTGTCGATACCGAAAAATTCATGACCAACATTCCGGGCATTTTTGCTGTCGGGGATATCAACATCTATCCGGGCAAGAAAAAACTGATTCTTTCAGGTTTTCATGAAGCCGCTCTGGCCGCTTTTGCTGCTGCACCATTTGTTTTTCCGCAAAAGAAAATCCATTTGCAATACACGACGACCTCTCCCAAACTGCACAAGGTCCTTGGAGTGGAAACACCGGTTTTTGACTGATCGCAACATCTTCACCAAAGCCGTTAGCGTCTGTTAACGGCTTTTTTTCTGATACTCCTGCCTATTAGACGGAACAAGTAAAGTGGATATCCTGGAAAAAAAAGGGTTGACCGTCGAAAAAATTTTGCGTCTGTTACCGCAAACGCAATGCGGACATTGTGGTTTCGATAATTGCAGAATGTATGCAGAAGCAATCGCAACGGCCAACGCCGATATCAACCGATGTGCCACGGGTGGCCAGACCGGCATACACATGCTGGCCGAACTGCTGAATGTCTGCGAACCGGTTCTGGATGCTTCCTGCGGAGTCGAAAAACCGTACGCCATTGCCGAAATCGATGAATCAAGATGTACCGGATGCACGCTATGCCTTCAGACCTGTCCTGTCGACGCCATTGTCGGTACCGTAAAAATGATGCATACCGTTATCAGTTCCTGTTGTACAGGCTGCGAACGATGCCTTGAGCGCTGTCCGATGGACTGTATCGAAATGAAACCCGTTTCGGGGGAAAAAACAGGCTGGGATGCCTGGTCGTTCAGGCAGGCACAACAGGCACGGGAAAGATACGAACGAAGGTCTTTCCGGTTACAACAGGAAAAGGGAAACGAATCGGCCCGACCTTCTGCCCTGACAGACAAATCCCGGAAATCCGACACTCTCAGGAAAATAATGGAACGTGCCAAAGCCCGTTCAAAAACACCCGGTACAATGGCATGACAATTGTCCGAACACGGACTGTACACCATATCCAGACATACCGGCGACACAATATCTGAAAAAGTGGCATTATATCGGTTTTGTCTGAAATCCCGTTTATCCCGTTTGCTTTCGTCGCTTTATGATTCCGGAAAAAGTAGTCCAAATGTTCGAACGCTTTGAAAAAGCGAATCCCGATCCCCGTTCCGAATTGCAATTCAAGTCACCTTTTGAACTGTTGGTTGCCGTTATTCTCTCGGCACAGGCAACAGATATTTCCGTCAACAAGGCAACGGAAAAATTGTACCCGGTCGCGAACACACCTGAAGCGATTGTACAGCTCGGTACGGAAGGCCTGATGCCTTATGTAAAAACAATCAATCTTTATCCGACCAAATCCAGAAATATTGTAAGAATGTCGGAAATATTGCTGGAAAAACATCATGGAAAAGTACCAGACAACAGAGAAGATCTGGAAGCACTTCCCGGAGTTGGCCGCAAAACGGCCAATGTCGTATTGAACACGGCATTTCATCAGAATGCGATGGCTGTCGATACCCATATTTTCCGCGTATCCAACAGAACCGGACTGGCGCCCGGGAAAAATGTTCTGGAAGTCGAAAAGCGGCTCGTCGAAGTCATTCCGCCAAAATTCATGATGAATGCACATCACTGGCTGTTGCTTCATGGTCGTTATGTCTGCAAGGCCAAGGCATTTCAATGTTCCGGCTGTCTGATCAGCGATCTTTGCGAATATCCTGACAAAATACCAAACGCCGGTTGATACCGGCGTTTCTTTCCTTTTATCGGGAACGGCGACGCTGCAGGCCTTGCTGTCCTCTTCCACGATTGCGTGCGGATGCTCCGTTTTTCAACACCGGTTGTTCCATACCGATATATCCGAATGAGGTCTGCAAGGGATCAGGCTGACGGCTGCGTGAATTCCCTTTTTGTCCATTCTGGTTCTTTTTCTGCCGTTGCCCCTGCATTTGCAACTCCCGTATCGAGAGCGACTCCGACTTCTGAAATCCCGGGAATTTTTCACCGGCATTGCGGGAATTGGTTTCTTTCGGTGTTTTCTTGCCGCCTTTGCTTTCCAGACCGGAAAGGCGAAGAAGATTTCTGACAGCATTTTCTTCCAGCTCATCCCAACGGCCACGTTTGAGCGATTGCGGAAGCGTTATCGCCCCATAGCGGGTTCGGATCAGACGCGAGACTGTCAGGCCTACCGCCTCGAACATGCGCCTTACTTCCCTGTTCCGTCCTTCACCGATAGTCACGCGATACCATTTGTTGGCACCATCACCACCACCATCAACAATTTTCGAAAACTGGCCGATACCATCGCCCAGATCAACGCCAGCCAACAGTTTCTGGCGCATGCCTTCCTCAAGTTCGCCAAGCGTTCTGACCGCATATTCACGTTCGATATTGTAACGCGGATGCATCAACCGGTTCGCCAGATCGCCCGAATTGGTAAACAGCAGCAATCCTTCCGTATTGAAATCCAGTCGACCGACGGCCAGCCATTTACTGTTCTTTAGCGAAGGCAAACGATCAAAGACGGATGGCCTTTTTTCGGGATCATCCCGGCTGACAATTTCACCCGCCGGCTTGTGATAAGTCAGCACTCTCGGCAGAGTTTTTGCCACTTTCCGCTGGAGCAGTTTTCCATTGATTCGTACCTGATCGGACGGAAGAATTCTCTGGCCGATATGAGCCGGTTCGCCATTGACGGAAACACGTCCGGCAATAATCAGTTCCTCCATATCGCGACGCGACCCCAATCCCGCATCTGCCAGTACTTTATGCAGCTTCGGAGCATCATCCTCTGCGGTCAGATCCCGCCGAACTTTTTTCTGTTTCTGTGAAAAACCGCTGGCTTTTGCCACTACAGAGTCATCACCGGCTTCATTCATTCTGTCAAAATCATCGGAAGTGACAAACCTGAAAACTTCATCTACCTCGTTTTTGTTGGAAAACGCCTTTTTTTCCGCCTTAGGCAAATTCTTGCGACCGGTACGCTTTGCTGTCACCGTTTTTTTAGCTGCATTGGCCAATCCGGTAACAGAATCCGGGTTATCGATATCGGCACTGACGGTACCGGACATGTTATCCCCTGTTCCTTCATCCTGACGGGCAACCGGCCCTGACAGAGATATATTCTCTCTCTCTTCGTTCCTACCAGTCCGTTTTTCCGCATCACGACGTACCGGCCTTTTCTTGGGTTGCCGCTTTTTATTCGCCACATCACTGCCTGTCATATTTACCATGCCCTCAGCCGGCAAAAAAGTCACTTCCATATTCTCATTCATTTCAATCTTACTCATGCAATCCGACATTCCGCCAGTTCCCCGTTTCCGGAGAAAACTGCCGATGTTTCATAGCGAGTCCGCAATATCCGATTCCTGCAGGATCTGCAACGGCGGCAACTGTTCCAGAGACACCAGTCCGAGATCACTTAAAAACTGTGCAGTCGTGGCAAACAGCGCAGGTCTTCCTGGAACTTCCCTGTGCCCGACCACTTCGATCCAGCCTCTTTCTTCCAGCGACCTGATCGACTGTGCATTGACAGTCACTCCTCTGATCCGCTCGATATCACCTCGGGTAACAGGCTGGTTATAGGCGATAATGGCCAAGATTTC
The DNA here is from genome assembly GCF_027116575.1 of Oxalobacter aliiformigenes. Lineage (GTDB taxonomy): Bacteria > Pseudomonadota > Gammaproteobacteria > Burkholderiales > Burkholderiaceae_D > Oxalobacter > Oxalobacter aliiformigenes. The sequence continues at coordinate 1,888,470 of NZ_CP098252.1, forward strand.
CATTGTCGCCCTGCTGTAACGCGGCGGTTTCTCCTGACGCAACCGTTCGAAATAGGGCTTCATTTCAGCGCGGCTCTGGAATCGCCAGCCATTCGAGACATTCACAAGTTCCAGCCCCCTGTCTGCCCAGTCATGTTTCAGCTCTTCAAGAATCAGGCGGCAATGATCCCTGGCTCGCTTGCCTGCTATCCCTTCGTCCATGAACAAATTTGCCATATCCTGTAATGACAATGGCTCCTGTGCACATAACAGTACCGCCTCGAGGATTTTCTTTTCCTCTGCAATATTCATACGAATCAAGGAAACCCGAATAATTTCATTGGCCGGACATACCACCGAAGTATGATCCGGTAAAAACGATACTTTTGCCAGAAAACCCGAATCAGGCAAGGCGTCCTGACCGGAACCCCGAACGGGATGATCCCGATCCGGCGCGAGCTGAAAAACCAGGCCTTATCCAAATATTTTCCGGCCTGATATGTTTGGGATCTTGTCTGCCCGGAAACAATTTCAGGAATGTAAAACATAACTCCGGGAATTGTCCAGTCCGGACAGGAAAGATATGCCGAAAATCCCTGCGGTGTTGTTACTTTTTCCTTTTTCCCCCTTTTTGTCAAGCCTTATTTATTGTGTTTTTGAATCAAAAAAAGTGAATCCGGAAAATTCGCTGATTTCAGAAATCTGCTTGATCTCCAATAAACCTTGCAAGCCTTTTTATTGAGATCGTATGCCTGATCAGGCATACATCCACATTCACATTGAGGCTTTCAAAATTGAAGACGATCAGCGAATTATTCAATTTGTTCAGACAACCATTGTTTTTCTTCCAGAATCAACAAGGCAGTGCCGCCAAGAGCGTTTTCGATATGGAAGAAGAACCCTTGCGTTCGGAACTGTACAGCATTACCCAGATGGGGCAATACGGGAAATATCTTGCACGAACACATGTCTTAAGTGACAAAGCGGAAAAAGACCGCCTGCTTGCAAGATTGACCGACAACGAATCCGTCATCCGCAAAGTATACGATATTCTGGCCTCGGCTGTCCGCAACGAAAATCGAATAACACCCGCTGCGGAATGGCTTCTCGACAATTTCTATCTCATCGAGGAACAGATCCAGACAGCCAAGAATCACCTGCCGGAACATTACAGTAGCGAATTGCCACGTCTGGCAAATGGACCGATGGCCGGTATGCCTCGCGTTTATGCACTGGCTCTCGAAGTCGTTTCCCATGGCGACGGACATATCGATGCAAACAGCCTGTCCCATTTCATTTCCTCATATCAGGAAGAATCCGTTCTGACACTGGGAGAACTTTGGGCCATCCCCATTATGCTGCGTCTGGCGCTTATTGAAAACCTCAGGCGCGTATCTGTCAGACTGGCACTATCCCGAACCCATCACGAACTGGCAGAAGTATGGGTACAGAAATTTATCGATACGGCTGAAAACGATCCGGGTAACCTGATCCTGCAGGTGGCAGATCTGGCTCGCTCCAATCCTCCCATGGTCAGTGCTTTCGTTGCCGAACTGACACGGCGCCTGCAAAGCCAGAAAGCCATTCTTGCATTACCGCTCACGTGGATATCCCAGCGGTTATCCGAAACCGGAATGACAATCGAACAACTTGTCATGCTGGAAACCCAGCGGCAGGCTGCCGATCAGGTATCGATCAGTAACAGTATCGGCAGTATCCGTCTGCTGAGCGCCACGGACTGGCACGAATTTGTCGAGTCACTGAGCGAAGTGGAACAGATTCTCCGCACCGACCCGGCACAGGTCTATTCAAAAATGGATTTTATCTCCCGTGACCACTACCGCCATGAAATCGAAAAAATCGCGAAGAAAAGTCCCTGCACGGAAGTGGAAGTGGCACAACATGCCATCAACCTTACCCGAAAATCCTTTGCTGACCCGCTGTCATCCCGACGGACACGGCACGTCGGTTACTACCTGATTGACAAAGGCCGCTCCGAACTGGAAAAAAAAGTCGAAATGAAAAAGACCCGTCTGGAAAAATGGACGAAATCCGGTTTCTTTTCTCCTTTCGCACTTTATTTGGGATCCGTTTCAATTCCCGCATTGATTCTTTCAGGTCTCATGGTCTTCGGCACCGGAATCGAAAATCTCCCTGTCTGGCTTGGATTGATGACCGGTCTGTGTGCCCTGATCGTTTCCAGTCAGCTTGCTGTAGCCGTCGCCAACTGGTTCAGTGCCTTTCCCTGCGCGACAAATCCGCTTCCCAAGATGGATTTTTCAAAAGGCATTCCCGAAGGATACGACACGCTTGTCGTCGTACCTTCCATGTTGATCAGTGTAGAACAAGTCGAAAACCTGTGCGGTACACTGGAAGTCCATTATCTCGCCAACCGGGATAAACGACTGAGATTCTGCTTGCTCACCGATCTGACTGACGCGGAGACGGAAACGACACCTGACGATATCGTTCTGATCAACCATCTGACCCATCTGATCAATGAACTGAACGGCAAACACGCTTCTGATAACACGGGTCCGTTTCTGGCATTGAGCCGCCCACGACACTGGAATCCGGGAATCGGGAAATGGATCGGATACGAACGAAAGCGCGGAAAGCTGGAAGAACTGAACCGCTATCTGAAAGGCTGCGACGAAAACGACTTCACCACCAGAATCGGCAACATCGAAAATCTCGAAAAAACCCGATATGTCATCACTTTGGACAGCGATACCCGGTTATTGCGCGATTCCGCAAGACAATTCGTCGGAACCATGGCACATCCCTTGAACGCACCGAGATTCGATGTCATGAAAGACCGCATTACCGAAGGTTACGGTATCCTGCAGCCCCGGATCACCAACAGTCTGCCTGCCGGCAATGCATCCTGGTATGAAAAACTGTGCAGCGGTGATGCAGGGATCGATCCTTATACCCGCGCAGTTTCCGATATTTACCAGGACATTTTCGGTGAAGGTTCGTTTATCGGAAAAGGAATTTATGATGTCGATGCCGTCTATGCAACCTTGAATGGAAGACTTCCCGAAAACAGTATATTAAGCCATGATCTGCTGGAAGGTTGTTATGCCCGTTCGGGTCTGCTAAGCGATGGACAACTGTACGAACAATATCCCTCGAGTTACCTGGCTGATGTAAAACGCCGTCATCGCTGGATCAGAGGAGACTGGCAGCTGCTGAAATGGTTGTTCGCTTTCGTTCCGGACGTCCGACCGGAAAACAGAACGGGAAAACAACGCAATCCTCTTTCGTGGCTATCGCGCTGGAAGCTTTTCGACAATCTGAGACGGAGTCTCTTCGCACCGGCGACAGTCTTTCTTTTCTTTGCGAGTATCACTGTTTTTGCCAATGCCCGAATCTGGATTGTATTCATTCTCGCCATTTTCTTTTTGCCGCCCATCCTGGCATCGCTGACGGATCTCATCAGAAAACAACCGGATATTTCCCTGAAACAGCATTTTTCGACTGTTTCCCATTCCATATCCCGACATTTCCTGAATGCATTGCTGTCACTTGTCCTGATCCCGCATGAGGCCTGTTACTCAACAGATGCCATTTCACGTACACTGTGGCGCATCCTTTTTTCAAAACGTCATTTGCTGGAATGGATACCTTCCGCCATGACAGACAGAAAAGATTCCGGGATCGGCGACTATTTCCGGAACATGTGGTTCGCGCCGGCCTATGCATTGATGCTTGCACTTACCGTTTCCACCATCCGGCCCGATCTGTTCGTTTTCGCCTGCCCGTTTATTTTCGCCTGGCTGCTATCACCCGTTATCGCCTGGAAAATCAGCCAGCCATCCATAACCGAAACCAGGGAACTGTCGAACAGACAAAAACTTTTTCTGCGAAAACTTTCCCGGAAAATCTGGTCCTTTTTCGACGCCTATATCGGAGCCGAAGACAATTGGCTGCCTCCCGACAACATTCAGCAAATGCCCCGTTTTTCATCCCTGAACGAGAAGTTGCCACTTGACAACAGCGTGTCGAAAGCACCCGAAATCGTTGTCGCACACCGTACATCCCCGACAAATATCGGTCTGGCGCTTCTCTCCTGCCTGGCCGCCAACGACTTCGGTTATATCCCTTCCAGCCAGCTGATTTCCCGCCTGAACAAGACTTTCGGTTCGATGAACAGGCTTGAACGGTACCGCGGCCATTTCTATAACTGGTACGATACCCAAACCCTGCAACCCCTGCAGAACCCGGTTTATATTTCTTCAGTTGACAGCGGCAATCTGGCCGGACATCTGATTACGCTCAAATCCGGTTTATCGGAGCAGAGGAACCATCCTGCCCTGACGGATCGTCTGGCTGAAGGCCTCCGCGATACATTCGAGTTACTCAAAGAAGAAGGCAGCGCGCACTATCCTGTCCAGATGGCAGAACTCGACAAGAAACTGGATGAATATGAAAAACTGGCAGCCCCCACACTTCTGAGCCGTTACGATTTGCTGGAAAGTCTCACGCAAGCACTGGCACATCTTGTATCCATCGCGGCAAAGGATACCCGGACCCATACCAGCTTCTGGAGCAATGCACTGCTCAGCCAGTGCAAACAGCATCTCGACGAAATGGCCTCCCTGACGCCGTGGATTCTTTTGCAGGACTGGGACAGTGATCCGGATTTTGCAGAAGCGCTGAATATCAGCATGACCCTGCAACAGCTTTCCGAATTGCCGGAACGTCTTTTCCCCGTCCTGGAAAAAAAGAAAAAGGCAGCAGATGCCCAAAAAACGGAATTACTGAATCAACTGGATTCCCGTATCAGGATGGCAAGTCATGAAGCCCTCAAGAGAATTGATGCATTTAATGCACTGATCCGGCAGGCCGATGATTTTTCGCAAATGGATTTTTCATTTCTGTATGACAAGTCCACCCACCTGCTTTCAATCGGATATAACATTACCGATCGCCGGATCGACAACAGTTATTACGACCTGCTTGCCTCCGAAGCCAGACTGACCAGTTTCGTCGCTATCGCACTCGGACAAATCCCGCAAGAAAACTGGTTTGCACTGGGCCGTATGATGACAGTCGTCGGTGGTGATCCGATATTGCTTTCATGGAGCGGTTCCATGTTCGAATACCTGATGCCGCATCTCGTCATGCCGGGTTTCGAAAACACGCTTCTCGACCAGACCCACAAGGCTGCCGTCCGGCAACAGAGAAATTACGGCAGAAAACGAGGCGTTCCATGGGGCATCTCCGAATCGGGCTATTATGCTTTCGATGCACGACTCAATTACCAATATCGTGCTTTTGGTGTACCGGGACTGGGATTGAAACGCGGACTTGCAGACGATCTGGTTATCGCCCCGTATGCCACGATGCTGGCTGTGATGGTGGAACCGGAAATCTCCTGTGAAAATCTCATGGAACTCCATGAAAAAGGCTTCAACGGACAATACGGTCTTTTCGAAGCTATCGATTACACACAGGCACGCCTCACACGTGGACAGAATTACGCCATTGTCCAGTCATATATGGCCCATCATCAAGGAATGGGTTTTCTGGCACTGGAATCGTATCTGCTTGATCAACCCATGCAAAAACGTTTTGCAGCAGATCCATGGTTTCAGGCGACACTCCCTCTTCTGCACGAAAGAATACCCAAAACGGTCGCCTACTATGAACGGACACCCAATCTGTCGAAAACGCAGATGGCGTCTATCCCTGCCGAAATGCCGACCCGGATCTACACCTCTCCGGATACGCGCATCCCTGAAGTGCAACTGTTATCAAACGGTTCCTATCACGTCATGGTCACCCAGTCCGGCGGTGGTTACAGCCGCTGGAAGGACTATGCCATGACCCGCTGGAAACCTGACACGACACGGGACAACTGGGGCACTTTCTTTTATTTGCGGGATATCGAAAACGGCGATTTCTGGTCAACGGCCTATCAACCTGTCAAACGGGCCGAAGGAAAATACGAAACCGTTTTCTCCGAAGGCCGTGCTGAATACAAATCGGTTGTCAACGGTATCGAGACACATTGCGAAGTCGTCGTCTCCCCGGAAGATGATATTGAATTGCGCCGTCACAAAATCACCAATCGTTCCGGAAAATCCCGTACGGTCGAATTGACCAGCTATTCAGAAACCGTTCTTGCCCTGCCGGTAGCCGATCTTTCCCATCCGGCATTTTCAAAACTGTTCGTCCAGACGGAAATCATCCCGGAATTCCATTCTGTCATCAGTACCAGACGTCCCCGTTTCACCAATGAAAAACCGCCATACGCTTTCAGTATGATGGTCATCCATGACCATGAAAATCCCGACATGTCTTATGAAACCGACCGGCTCCGGTTTTTGGGACGCATGAATACTCCTGACGCTCCCGAAGCACTGACAAGCCTAACCCCTCTCTCAGGCAGCCAGGGTTCCGTGCTGGATCCGGTTTCGGTCATACGCTGCCGGCTTGTCCTGCAACCGGAAGAATCCGTTGTTATCGACTATGTTGCAGGCATGACACCTGACCGTGAACAATGTCTGCGGTTGATGGACAAATACGACGACCGGTATCTGGCCGACCGTGTCTTTGAAATGGCCTGGACACATAATCAGGCATTCCTCCACCAGCTCAATGCCGATGAATCCGACTCACAATTATATGCAAGGCTGGCCGGCTCGATCATTTATCCGAATCCGGCCTACCGTGCCGAAAGCGCTGTTTTGTCCAGAAACAGCCGGGGGCAGTCGGGTCTCTGGAGTTATGCCATTTCCGGCGATCTGCCCATTGTCCTGATCCAGATTCATGCACAGGAAAACCTCGATCTGGTACGACAGATACTGCAGGCCCATGCCTATTGGCACATGAAAGGACTGAAAGTCGATCTGGTCATCTGGAACGAGGATTTTGCAGGATACCGACAGGTATTGCAGGAACAGATCATGGGATTGATTTCATCAACTCATCTTGCCAACCAACTGAACGAACCCGGCGGCATTTTCGTCAGACTGGCCGAACAGATTTCACCGGAAGACCGCATCCTGATTTCTTCCGTCGCCCGGATCATCATTTCCGACATGGACGGTCCGCTGGCACTCCAGATCAAACGAAGCGAACGGAAAGAAAGGCGCAAATTGCTGCCATTACATACCACCCGTCCCTATGTACCCTTGCCAGAGGCGACACGACCGGTTTTCAACAACAAACTGTTGAATAACGGGATAGGCGGTTATTCCGAAAATGGCGAGGAATACATCATTCACCTTCCGGAAAAGGTCTCGACACCCGCCCCCTGGGTCAACGTTCTGGCAAACGCCACATTCGGAACCATCGTCAGCGAAAGCGGGCAGTCCTACACCTGGGATACCAACGCACACGAATTCCGGCTCACCCCGTGGGAAAATGATCCGGTTTCCGATCAGGGAGGGGAGACATTTTATCTGCGTGACGAAGAAACCGGCCATTACTGGTCTCCCACACCTTTGCCCTGTCGCGGGCAGGGAGATTATCTCTGCCGTCACGGTTTCGGTTACAGTATTTTCGAACATACCGAAGACGGCATTCACTCGGAATTGCAGATTTACGTCGCACTCGACAACAATATCAAATACTCCGTACTGAAAATCAGAAACGACTCAGGAACCAGCCGTTCATTGTCGGCGACAGGTTACGTCGAATGGGTCATGGGTGAATTGCGGGAAAAAACCCAGATGAGTATTGTGACTGAAATCGATCCCGTCAGTGGCGCTCTTTTTGCCCGAAACCCCTACAATACCGAATTCGCGGACCGGATTGCCTTTTTCACAGTCAACACTCCCAACCGTACCGTAACCGGCAACCGGACAGAATTCATCGGCCGCAACAATTCCCTGAAAAATCCGGCCGCCATGAGCCGTACCCATCTGTCCAACCGTGTCGGCGCCGGATATGATCCATGTGGCGCAATCCATGTTCCCTTCACACTGGCAAATGGCCAGGAAAAGGAAATCCGGTTCATGCTCGGAACTGCCGGCAGAAGAAGTGCCGACGCCAGCCAGTACATTCATCGTTACCGCAGTGCCGAAGCCTCCGAGCTCGTACTGCATCAGGTTCGCCGTTACTGGGAAAAGACATTGTCCGCCGTTCGCGTCAAAACACCGGATACCTCGCTTGACATGCTGGCAAACGGCTGGCTGATGTACCAGACCATCGCCTGCCGTCTCTGGGCCCGAAGCGGCTATTACCAATCCGGCGGTGCATTCGGTTTTCGCGATCAGCTGCAGGATGCGATGGCTGTCGTACACACCGAACCGCAGCTTCTGAGAAACCAGATCCTCCTTTGCTGCGAACACCAGTTCGTTGAAGGCGATGTCCAGCACTGGTGGCATCCTCCGGGAGGACGCGGTGTTCGGACACGCTGTTCGGATGACTATCTGTGGTTGCCACTGGCCGTTTGCCGCTACGTCACGACAACGGGAGATACCGGTCTTCTCGACGAAAACCGGCATTTCATCGAAGGACGTCCCGTTCCTGAAGGCGAGGAATCCTATTACGATCTGCCGCGACATTCCCAGGAAACGGGTACCGTTTATGAACATTGTGTCCGTTCAATCCGGCATGGTCTCCGGTTCGGCACCCACGGATTGCCGCTGATGGGATCAGGAGACTGGAACGATGGCATGGACAAGGTCGGTATCGGGGGAAAAGGGGAAAGTGTCTGGCTGGCGTTTTTTCTTTATACCGTTCTTGACGAATTTGCCGTCATTGCCGCCGACCGCAACGATACCCCCCTTGCGGAAAACTGCCGTCAGCAAGCCAAAGTCCTGCAACTGCATATCGAACAGAACGCATGGGACGGAAAATGGTACCGCCGTGCCTATTTCGACAATGGCGTGCCACTCGGTTCGCAGACCAACACGGAATGCACAACCGACTCCATTTCGCAAAGCTGGTCCGTTCTCTCCGGAGCCGGAGAAACAACACGTACGGTACAAGCCATGCAAACCCTGAATGAACGCCTTGTCCGAAGAGACGACATGCTTATCCAGCTGCTTGATCCGCCATTTGACAAGTCCGATCTCAATCCGGGCTATATCAAGGGATACGTACCGGGTGTCAGGGAAAACGGCGGACAATACACACACGCCGCCATCTGGGCTGCCATGGCGTTTGCCAAAATGGGGCATTCCGGTCTGGCATGGGAACTGTTTCGTCTGATCAATCCGGTCAACCACAGTCTGACACCGGAAACAAGAGACGTGTACAAAGTCGAACCCTATGTGGTCGCGGCAGACGTATACGCCGTTTCTCCTCACACAGGTCGTGGAGGATGGTCCTGGTACACCGGTTCATCCGGCTGGATGTATCGCCTGATTGTGGAATCGCTGCTCGGCATCCGGCTGGAAAAAGGCCATCTTGACTTCGTTCCATGTCTTCCTCCTGACTGGACATCAGTCGAGATACTTTACCGTTACAAGGCGACTTCCTACAAAATCATCATCGAACAGCAGCCTGCCGGAACCGGAACGGAAGTTCTGCTTGACAATGTCGTCCAGCCTGAAGCACGGATTCCACTGGAAGACGATATGAAAGAGCATCATGTTCTGGTCAGAACTGTCCCGAAAAAATAGTACAATCGCCGCAACAGGAAAACTTTCGATAAGCCACAACGATTTTCCAGGATCGGAAAGGAACAGCCCCCATTCCGGACGTTCCTTTTCTGTCTCGGTGAATCACCCGGACAGCGGCGGCCTTGCCTGGCCGATTCCGCATAAAAAGCGTTCTGACAGACATGGACAAAATTTTTTATTTCCATATCCGTTTTCCGGAAAATGAATTCCGGGATTTTGCATGTATCATTGCCGACAGTCTGTTTACCGAGTAAAAAACAGGATCCTATTTCTCATGAATGAACCAACAAATGTCAAACCTGCCGGTATTATAGAAAAAATCCTTTTTTTCGTTCTCCTGCTGACCTGTCTCACCCCTTACATATCCATTCCGGTCGCTCTTTTCATGGGACTGGCTTTTGCCCTTTTTTTCCGCAATCCCTATCCTGACACCAGCAAGAAAACATCGAAATACCTGTTGCAAGCTTCTGTCGTCGGACTCGGTTTCGGCATGAACCTGTTCGAAGCGCTGAAAGCAGGGAAAGAAGGCATTGTTTTCACGATTGTTTCGGTATTCGGCGTTCTTTTGCTGGGTATCCTGATGGGCAGGATTTTTAGACTCGAAAAGACGATTGCCTATCTGATTTCAGCCGGAACCGCCATATGTGGCGGAAGTGCCATTGCGGCCGTAGCCCCCATCGTCAAGGCAAAAGATACGGAAATTTCCGTCTCCATCGGGACGGTTTTCATCCTGAATGCCATCGCTCTTTTTATTTTCCCCATACTGGGCCACACACTCAACCTGTCGCAAGACCAGTTCGGAACATGGGCAGCGATTGCCATCCATGATGTCTCCTCCGTTGTCGGAGCCAGCGCCGCCTTTGGGGAAGAAGCGCTCAAAATCGCCACCACCGTCAAACTCACCAGAGCATTGTGGATCATTCCTGTCGCCATTGTGACATCATTTTTTTTCAAACAGAAATCGGACAAGATCTACAAGCCCTGGTTTATCCTGTTTTTCACGCTGGCCATGCTGGTCAATACTTTCCTGCCCCTGCCTGAATTCATTACCGGAAACATCCTCTGGCTTGCCAAAAAAGGATTCGCCATTACCCTGTTTCTGATCGGTACCGATCTGTCTCTCAAAGTCATCAAAACGGTCGGAATAAAATCCGTTCTGTTTGGCGTGATACTATGGGCATTCATCAGCATACTGAGTTTTATCGTCATCACCGTTTTTTGACTGACCCGTACCTTGAGAGCAAAACATGAAAATCGCAACCTGGAACGTCAATTCACTGAAAGTTCGCCTTTTGCAGGTTCTCCAGTGGTTAAAAGACAATCCGGTCGATATCCTCTGCCTGCAGGAAACGAAACTGACAGACGAGAAATTTCCCTTGACGGAAATTGAAGCGGCCGGTTACCAGGCTGTTTTTACCGGTCAGAAAACTTACAACGGAGTCGCCATTCTTGCAAAAGAAACGGCATCCGACATCGTCAGGAACAATCCGCTTTTTCCGGACGAGCAGCAGCGTATCGTCGCAGCCACATTCGGAAAAATACGCATCGTCTGTGCCTATGTTCCAAACGGCCAGTCGGTCGGATCAGACAAATACCGGTACAAAATCGAATGGCTCAGGGCATTGCGTAACTGGCTGGAAGAAGAAAAGAAAAAATATCCGTATCTCGCGCTCCTGGGAGATTACAACATCGCGCCGGAAGATCGGGATGTTTACGATCCGGTTGCATGGGCTGGAAATGTACTTGTTTCCGAACTGGAGCGTGTCGCCTTTCGCGCCTTGCTCGATATCGGCCTCGTCGATGCCTTCCGTCTCTTTGAACAACCTGAAAAATCCTACAGCTGGTGGGATTACCGGCAACTGGCTTTTCCACGCAATCGCGGATTGCGGCTGGATCACATTTTGCTTTCCGGAAAACTGGCCTCTCTGTGTTCAGCCTGTACTATCGACCGCCAGCCCCGGAAATGGAAACAGCCTTCAGACCATACTCCTGTTATCGCCGAACTCGATCTCTGAATTCCGCAAATAACGGAAAGCGTTAAAATACGGAAATTCCAAAATCCCGGCAGGTATTTCATGAGCGCCGTTCTTCTCAAGGCATTTTCTTTCATCCTGATCATTTTTCTTGGATACGGTCTCAAAAAACTGGTTTTCAGAGACCCTGCCTGTCACCGGATTCTGGCATTCATTCTTTTGAATATCACACTGCCCGCCACGGTCATTCACGCTTTCGGCCATTTTCAGAGAGATACATCTCTCCTGCTGGTTGTCCTGCTCGGTTTCCTGTGCGCCCTGATTCCCATGCTGATCGTCTATCTGATCAGCCATCGTCTCCCCACCGAAAAACGAGCCTTTTCCATGATCAATGTCACCGGTTTCAATATCGGTGCATTCTCATTACCTTTCATACAAAACTTTTTCGGTCCGGGCGGCATGATCGTCGCCTGTCTCTTCGATATCGGTAACGCTTTCATGGTAACCGGCGGTTCCTTCGCCTTCACATCGACACTTCTCCGGACCAGTTCTGGCGAAAGACAGACTGTCGGCATCCTGCTGAAAAAATTTATCTGCTCGGTTCCATTCGACACCTACATGCTGATGCTGCTTGTCGTCATCTTCAATATCCCTGTTCCCGATACGATCATGATATTGCTTGAACCGCTTGCAAATGCCAATTCCTTCATCGCCATGCTGCTCATCGGCATGATGTTCGAGTTCCGCACACGTGCCGACAAATACCGGACCATGTGCTCAGTCATCGGATTGCGTCTCCTGTTCGGCGCCATCTGTTCCTTCCTGCTGTATTTCTGTCTGCCTTTTCCCCAGGAAATCCGGCAGGTTCTCGCCGTGGTCGCTTTCGCCCCCGTTTCATCTATCGCGCCGATTTACACGGTACGTTGCCAGAGCGACGGCGCCCTGTCGAGCCTGACTCTTTCCATTTCCATCCTGTTCGCCCTGGCCATCATGACCGGACTGGTCCTGTTGATGAAATCCTGAAAAAAGCGGCAAGGATCTTTTTGAAACAGTTTTACGATGCGCGATGTTGTCCAACGCATCAAAATCGCGACGTCACCCGATACCTCGGGGTATAATTTCATATTTGTATCAACGTCATAAACCAGAAAAGCCATTATGGAAGCAGAACGTATCAATTCAATTTCCCACCGTATCGCCGACCTTTCCGATCGCGAGACTGCCTTACGGGGGTATCTTTGACTTCGCTGCCAAGTCCGACAAACTTGAGCAGGTAAATGCCGAACTGGAAGACCCCGATGTCTGGAACGATCCCAAAAAAGCGCAGGAACTCGGCAAGGAAAAAAAATCGCTTGAAAACGTCGTCCTTTCATTGAATCACATCCGATCTGCCTTAACGGATGCCAGCGAATTGTTCGATATGGCAAAAGAAGAACAGGATGACGAAACCCTGAAAGCGGTCGAAGCCGATGTACTGGAACTGCAGGGCCAGATCGAGAAACTGGAATTCCGCAGAATGTTTTCCAATCCGATGGACCCATGCAACTGCTTCATTGACATCCAGGCGGGCGCAGGCGGTACCGAAGCCCAGGACTGGGCATCCATGATTCTCCGCCAGTATCTGCGCTATTGCGAACGCAAAGGATTCAATACGACGATTCTGGAACAGTCCGACGGAGAAATCGCTGGAATCAAGACAGCCACCATCAAGGTCGAAGGCGATTATGCCTACGGATATCTGCGCACCGAAACCGGTGTTCACAGGCTGGTCAGGAAATCGCCATTTGACTCGGCAAACGGTCGCCACACGTCTTTTTGCAGTCTTTTTGTCTATCCCGAAGTAGACGATTCCATCGAGATCGATATCAATCCGGCTGATGTACGGGTCGATACCTATCGTGCATCCGGAGCCGGTGGCCAGCACATCAACAAAACAGACTCGGCAGTCAGGTTGACCCATATGCCGACAGGCATCGTCGTCCAGTGCCAGAATGACCGGAGCCAGCATCGCAACCGTGCCGATGCATGGGAAATGCTCAAATCCCGTTTGTATGAACTGGAATTGCGCAAACGCATGGCGGAACAGCAAAAACTGGAAGATTCAAAAACCGATGTCGGTTGGGGACACCAGATCCGCTCATACGTACTCGATTCCTCGCGTATCAAGGATTTGCGTACCAATCACGAAACCGGCAACACCAAGGCTGTTCTCGATGGCGACCTGGATGATTTCATCACCGAATCGCTTAAACAGGGCGTATAAAAATATGACAGACCGTTTATCCCTATACTGAATTCACACTGCATCATGACCACGCAAACCAGAAAAAACGAACCGGCGACGCCACTTCAGGATGAAAATTCCATTATGGCGGAACGTCGCGCCAAACTTGCCGCCTTACGTCAGGAAGGCATCGCTTATCCCAACGATTTCCATCCCACGCACAAAGCCGCCAGTCTCCACGAACAATATGACGATCAGAGTAACGAAACACTGGAACCGGCAGCTGTCCACGTTTGTGTGGCCGGGCGCATGATGCTGAAGCGGGTGATGGGAAAAGCATCTTTCGCCACTTTGATGGATGCGTCAGGTCCTCGTGCAGACGGCCGCATCCAGCTTTTCATTTCAAACGATACCATCGGCAAGGAAGCACACGATGCGTTCAAACGTTACGACATCGGCGATATCCTCGGTGCGGAAGGAACGCTTTTCAAGACAAAAACCGGTGAACTGACGATCCGTGTCACATCCCTGCGTCTGATCACCAAATCGATACGCCCTCTTCCTGACAAATTTCACGGTCTGTCCGATCAGGAAATCAAATATCGCCAGCGCTATGTCGATCTGATCATGAACGACGAAACACGTCGCACATTCAAGGCCCGTACAGCCGCTATTGCGTCGATTCGCCGTTTTATGGGAGAAAACGGATTCATGGAAGTGGAAACTCCCATGCTGCATCCTATTCCCGGAGGTGCGGCAGCCAAACCGTTCATCACTTATCACAATGCGCTGGATATGCAAATGTTCATGCGCATCGCACCGGAACTGTACCTGAAACGTCTTCTGGTAGGTGGATTCGACAGGGTTTTCGAACTGAATCGCAACTTCCGCAACGAGGGCGTCTCGCCAAGACACAATCCGGAATTCACGATGATGGAATTCTATGCCGCCTATGCCGACTACAAATGGTTGATGGATTTTACCGAAACCGTTATCCGGCAGGCCGTTATCGATACTTACGGTACACCGGTCATCACCTATCAGGGACGCGAACTGGATTTTTCAAAACCGTTCCACCGATTGACCATACTGGAAGCCATTTCAAAATACGCGCCCCAATATACCCGTGAACAACTGAACGATGCGGAATTCATGAAAGCCGAACTGAAGAAATTCGGTGTCGAACTGCTGCCGACCTCAGGTATCGGCGCCATGCAGCTCGCCCTGTTCGAGGAAACCGCCGAAGCCAAACTGTGGGAACCGACCTACATTATCGATTATCCGGTTGAAGTCTCGCCACTGGCCCGCGCATCCGATACACGGCCGGATATCACCGAACGGTTCGAACTTTTCATGGTAGGACGTGAAATCGCCAACGGTTTTTCCGAACTCAACGATCCGGAAGACCAGTCGGCCCGTTTCATGAAACAGGTTGAAGCCAAGGATGCCGGCGATGAGGAAGCCATGTATTACGACTCGGATTATATCCGTGCCCTGGAATACGGCATGCCTCCGGCAGGTGGCTGCGGTATCGGCATCGATCGTCTGGTCATGCTGCTGACCGACTCGCCCAATATCCGTGACGTGATTCTTTTCCCGCACATGCGCCGCGAAGAATGAAAAAACATTCCTTTTTCCAAAGCCGGCTTTTCGCCGGCTTTTTTCATGTGTCAAACCATTCCTTGCCAGCTGACTGAAATCAATGAACGTTTTCTTTTCAATAGATCATTACATCGTTCTGTCCTAGGATACTGCAACAGGGCGAATGATATTGAACGCCATGCCGGACACACCTTTTCCGGAAAATTCCCGTCGTCAGCAGGAAAAAACATCGGGAGTAACATATTTGCATACCAATGATCCGTTCGCTGGCAAAGCGGAACCGGCCACAATCGATTCCAGCCATCCCGGTCAACACTCATTGATGATTTTAATTAACGCGCAATTTACCTTTCATGATTGGAAAAAAAATGTCCACCAAACAAACGGGTAACAAAACTGTTAACAAAATTGACATCTCCGGAGCATCCATGAAAAAGTCGAACCCTGTCTCACGCCTGTGTACCACATCCGATCTGTCTGCTGAAGGAATTACCCGAATCCAGCAGGCCTTGAATCCGCTGCTGGCCGATGTATTCGCCCTTTATCTGAAAACCAAGAATTTCCACTGGCATCTTTCCGGGCCACACTTCCGCGATTACCATCTGATGTTCGACGAACAGGGCGATCAGCTCTTCGACATGACGGATGCCATCGCCGAACGGGCCAGAAAACTGGGCGCCCAGACATTGCATTCCATTGGCGAGATTTCCCGGGAACAACGGATCAGAGACAATGACGAACCCTACGTCGATCCATCGGACATGTTAAATGAACTGAGAGAAAACAATCTGGAACTTCTGGGTTTCATGCGTGACGCACATGAAATCTGCGACAAATACGAGGATGTGGCAACCGCCAGTCTTCTGGAAAACTGGATTGACGAAACCGAAAGACGGATCTGGTTCCTTTTCGAAGCCCAGCAAGATACAGATTCCAGCGGCCACTGATCTGTACCACACAGAAAAAACGGAATGTCTTCCCGACATTCCGTTTTTTTATTTTTTAAATGACTCCCCGTTTCCTCCAACAGTATTTTTCCTTTACATAAACCGTCCGGTTACCTTTCCCCGGAGCCTTTCTCCCTAATCCGTTCCCCTTTAATGAAGCTCAAACCCGAAAAAAACAGTACGGGTAAATTTAAGCCGTTCGTTTAACCCTTCACCGGTAACTGAGAATATCCCTTTTCTCCAGTAGCCAGGCTAAAACGTCAATTCCTGTTCAAAGAATTTTCGGAGGGGAACAAATCCACACCGGCTGAAAAGCCTTTTATGCAATCGGGCACAACTATTTACCAAGCACACTGGAGGCTTCAATGGCATACCTGAGTACTGATGTAACCCGTAATGACCCTGTTTTCGGTTCCCGTTTTATCGGGAAACCGGCTGACAAGAAAACTTTTCCCGACAACGAACAGAACGCCTACGATGTCTATCAGGTTGTTCACGATGAATTGTATCTGGACGGCAATGCACGACAGAACCTGGCGACTTTCTGCCAGACTTTCGAAGAAGAAGAACTGCACTGGCTGATGGATTTGTCGATCGACAAAAACATGATCGACAAGGACGAATATCCCCAAACGGCAGCCATTGAAAATTACTGTGTGCATATGATCGCCGATCTCTGGAATGCTCCGGATTCCTCGGCAACGATCGGTACTTCGACAGTCGGTTCCAGCGAAGCCTGCATGCTGGGCGGCCTGGCTGCCCTGTGGAGGTGGCGCGCAAAAAGAAAAGCGGCAGGCAAACCGATCGACAAACCCAACATGGTTTGCGGACCTGTCCAGGTCTGCTGGCTGAAATTCGCCCGTTACTGGGACATCGAAATCCGTGAAATGCCCATGGCGGACAACCACTACGTCATGACACCGGAAGACATGCTCTCGATGGTCGACGAAAACACGATCGTGGTCGTTCCGACTCTGGGCCAGACATATACCGGCCTGTATGAACCGGTCAAGCCACTGGCCGATGCACTGGACAAGCTTCAGGCGGAAAAAGGGCTGGATATCGACATTCACGTCGATGGAGCCAGTGGCGGTTTTCTGGCTCCATTCTGCGCTCCCGATATGTTGTGGGATTTCCGGCTGCCACGTGTCAAATCCATCAGTACATCCGGACACAAATTCGGTCTTGCTCCACTGGGAGTGGGCTGGGTCGTATGGCGCGAAACGAAAGATCTGCCAGAAGGTCTGATTTTCCACGTCAACTATCTGGGTGGTGACCTGCCGACCTTCGCGCTCAATTTCTCGCGTCCTGCCGGACAGGTCATCTGCCAATACTACAACCTGCTCCGTCTCGGCAAGGAAGGCTATCAGCGAATCCATTCCGACTGTTACAACACCGCCCGGATGCTGGCAGACGGTCTGCAACAGATCGGTCCGTTTGACATGATCCACAGCGGCAGGGAACAGGATGGTATTCCGGCAGTGACCTGGCGTCTCAAGAAAGGCGCCAACACGAAATACACGCTGTACGATCTGGCCGATCATCTGAGAACACGTGGCTGGCTGGTTCCAGCCTATTCGCTGCCTCCGCATGCCGACAATATCGTCGTACAGCGCATTCTGGTCAAACAGGGACTCTCTGCGGATATGGCTTCCTTGTTACTTGACGATTTCAAACGTGCGGTCGATTTCTTCGATACCCATCAACCCCACGGTTTCGTCGGCAAGGAAGCCCAGATGGGCAACCATTCCGGCAGATAAGCGGCAACTGCCACGGAAGCAGAGGATATAGACGAAAACATTTTTTTAAGGATATTTTCCATGAGCGTCAATCAAAACCCGGAGCAAAGGAAACAAGTGTTGGACTTTATGACCTCTGCTCACCAGTCCTTTTCTTCAGTCAAGGAAGGTGCCAATGCCAGTTACATTCCCTTTCTGGCATCGGTTCCTTCCGATCTCTTCGGAATCGCCATCGCGTTCACGGATGGAGAAGTTCTCGAAGTCGGTGATACAAAATATGAATTCGCCATTGAATCCATTTCCAAGGTTTTCACTTTGGCCAGAGTTCTGGAAGAACTGGGCAAGGAAGAATTCAAGGCAAAAATCGGCAGTAACGCTACTGGTGAACCGTTCAATTCAGTCATCGCGCTTGAATTGCACAAAGAACATCCCTACAACCCGTTCGACAATGCCGGTGCCATCGCAACAGTCAGTCTCCTGAACGCAAAATCATCCGATGACCGCTGGAATCAAATCATCAGTACCTACAACCTGTTTGCCGGAAGAGAACTGGCCGTCAACAATGAAGTCTATCAGTCGGAATCCGATACCAACGCCCATAACCGCGGCATTTCATGGCTTTTGAAAAATAGCGGCAACATGTATACCGATCCGGATCAGGCATGTGATGTTTACACCCGTCAGTGTTCTGTTGCCATCACCTGCCGCGACCTCGCCATTATGGGAGGTACCATCGCCAATGGCGGAATCAATCCGGTCACGAAAAAACAGGTCGTCAACAAGGAAAACATCCAGCCCATCCTTGCCGAAATGATGATGAACGGCCTTTACGAAAATACCGGCAACTGGCTCTACAGCACCGGCCTGCCGGGCAAAAGCGGTGTCGGTGGAGGCATTCTGGCCGTCGTTCCTGGCAAGTGTGCACTAGCCGTTTTCGCTCCTCCCCTGGATATTCACGGCAACAGTGTGAAAGGTCAGAAAGTGGGCGCGTTCCTGAGCGAAAAACTGGGATGGAGTCTTTTCAATAAATAAGAAGGGATACCGGAATTTCTTTCCGGGAAATTCCGGTTTTCAGAAAAGAGGTTTTTATGGCTACTGCTGACAATACCAAAAACACAAAAGCTCGTACTTACATTTCATGGCTGACTATCGCGTTCATGATGGTGGCCGCTGTGGCAAGTATCCGTTCGCTGCCGGCCATGGCCGTATATGGTCTCGGTTCGATCATGCTCTTTCTGATTCCGGCTATCGTATTCTTCGTTCCGGTCGCCCTTGTGGCATCCGAACTGGGTACCGGCTGGAACGGAGGCATTTATGGCTGGGTCAAACAGGCCTATGGTGACAGGCTCGGTTTCTTCGTCATCTGGTTTTTGTGGATCGAAGTGGTCGTCTGGTATCCAAGCGTGCTGGGATTTGCTGCCAGTACGCTGGCCTACATGTTCAACCCGAAACTGGCCGATAACGGCATATTCACCTGTATCGTCATCATCGTGTTCTACTGGGCATCCACACTGCTTGCCATGAAAGGTTTCGATACCATTTCCAAATTCACCAAATGGTTCATGTTGCTGGGAACGGCCCTTCCCGCTGCCTGTCTTGTCATTTTGGGCATCATCTGGCTCATCATGGGCAATCCGTCCGCCGCACCGATGAACTGGGGTGCCCTGATCCCATCGGTTTTTCATGAACACAGCCATATACTTGCCGGTGCACACCGCCTGCATCCTGACTACTGGAAAGAATTCGTGGGCAGTATCGCCGGTCTGGTTCTGATCGTCAGCAATTTTCTGGCATACGCCGGCATCGAAATGAATGCGATTCATGCCCGTGAACTGAAAAACCCGGAACGCGAAATGCCGAAAGCCATTTTGCTGGCCGGTATCATGATCGTACTGATCTTCATCCCGCCGACACTGGCGATTTCACTGGTCGTACCGGCTGATTCCACCAGTCTGACAGCCGGTGTCATTCAGGCATACGCCGCTTTCTTCGATGCATTCCATATCGCATGGGTCACCCCAATTCTGGGCGCATTGCTGATCATCGGTGCATTGGGCGGCGTGCTCAGCTGGACAGCGGGTCCGTCGAAAGGTCTTCTTTTTGTCGGCAAATCAGGTATGTTCCCGCCCATTCTGCAGAAAGTCAACAAAAACGGGGTTCAGCAAAACATTCTGATTCTTCAGGCTATTCTTGTGACACTTCTGTCCACCGCCTACATTTTCATCGACAATGTTTCCGATGCTTTCTGGATGTTGTCCGCCATGGCGGCCCTGATGTACCTGATCATCTATGTTTTCATGTTCATGTCCGCCATGAAACTCAGAAAAACACAGCCGAACGTCAAACGCGGTTTCGTCCTGAAAGGACTTCATTTCTGGTGCATTCTTGGTCTGGCCGCCACCATTTTGGCCATTATTTTCGGCCTGATCCCGCCAAGCCAGTTCAGCAACATGCCTGTGCTGGAATATATTGGCATTCTGGTTGCAGGACTGATCATCACCGGTGCGCCACCTTTCATTTTCTATGCGGTCAGAAAACCGTCCTGGGAAGTGGCGCCGAAAAGCGAAACGGAAGCATACTCGGCACCTTTGCAGGATCTGCAAAACAGCGACACGACCGGAAACTGATTTCCGGATTCATTCATACCGAAAGCCTTCCCGTACGGGAAGGCTTTTTTTTATTTTTCCTCCCCCGAAGCATTCATGTTCCACAGGACACCCCTGCCTGTTCGTACCGGCATTCTCACCATCCTGTCTCGCAGGATATATTCCGGAACGGGACAACATCCGCAAACGAACAGCACAGCAAAAAACCGGTCATGCGTTGTCGTTGCCAATGGCCAAATCCAGACGAAAATTTTGGGCTGGTGTACAAGAACGCGGTAAAATAACCTGATAAACCGTACGGCAATCCTGAATCGGTCAGCGATTGACTTTGTTTTATCTTCACTGGATTTTTATGCTTCGACTGACTGAAATCAGACTCCCGCTTGACCATACCGAAAATGAACTGAAACAGGCTATTTTAGATCGTCTGGACATTCCGGAAAATGAACTGCTCGGTTTTACGGTTTACCGAAGAAATTACGATGCCCGGAAAAAAACGGCCATCGTGTTTTCCTATACCGTGGATGTCGAAACCGGAAACGAAAAAAATATCCTTGACCGGTTGGCCAATCATCCTCACATCCGGCCTGCCCCGGACATGACCTACCGTTTCGTGGCCCAGGCACCGAAAACGGCCTTTTCAAGACCCGTCATCGTCGGGTGTGGTCCCTGTGGACTGTTCGCCGCCCTGATCCTGGCCCAAAGCGGTTTCAGACCGATCGTGCTCGAACGCGGAAAAAACGTCAGGGAAAGAACACAGGACACATTCGGATTCTGGCGAAAACGACAACTGAATCCGGAATCCAACGTCCAGTTCGGCGAAGGAGGCGCAGGCACTTTTTCGGATGGCAAGCTGCATACACAAATCAGGGATCCCAAACATTACGGGAGAAAAGTACTGGCCGAATTCGTGAAAGCCGGAGCGCCGGAGGAAATTCTCTATATCGGCAAACCGCATATCGGGACATTCAAACTGGTCAGAATCATCGAACAGATGCGTGGTGAAATCATTTCACTTGGCGGAGAATTCCGCTTTCAGACCCGGATGGACGATTTGCTGATCGAAAACGGGCAAATCCGGGGAGTCATACTGGAAAACGGTGAAGCCATCCATGCCGACCATGTCGTGCTGGCACTCGGCCACAGTGCCCGCGATACGTTTGACATGTTGTACAGACGGGGAGTGCATATCGAAGCAAAACCTTTTTCGATAGGCTTTCGCATCGAACATCCCCAATCATTGATCGATGCCTGCCGGCTCGGTCCCTTCGCCGGCAATCCGCTTCTGGGAGCAGCGGATTACAAGCTTGTACACCATTGCAAGAATGGACGTTCCGTCTACAGCTTCTGTATGTGTCCCGGTGGCACGGTTGTCGCAGCGGCTTCCGAACCGGGAAGGCTGGTCACCAATGGAATGAGCCAGTACTCCAGAAACGAAAGGAATGCCAATGCCGCCATTGTCGTGGATATTACACCGGACGACTATCCGGGTTCCCCTTTGGCCGGAATCGCTCTCCAGCGCCAGCTCGAACAAAAAGCCTTCGAACTGGGCGGTTCGAACTACAATGCGCCCTGCCAGCTGGTCGGAGACTTTTTGAAAGGCAAACCGTCCACCCGCCTCGGAACGGTGGAACCCTCATACAAACCGGGAGTCACTCCTTGCGATCTGGGTGAGGCACTTCCCGGATACGCTATCGACGCCTTGCGGGAAGCCATCCCCGCCTTTGAACGGACTGTACCGGGCTTTGCCCTGTACGATGCGGTACTGACCGGAACGGAAACGCGTACATCCTCTCCCATCCGGATCGTCAGACATCATGAAAGCCTGCAAAGCGTCAACATCAGGGGACTTTACCCGGCGGGCGAAGGAGCGGGTTATGCCGGAGGAATCCTGTCCTCTGCCGTTGACGGCATTCAGGTCGCAGAAGCTATTGCAAAAGCCATTTGCGGATAAACGTCTTCCGACATGCCACATTCTCTTTCACTGTGAAAGGGACATCATCCTCTTCCGGCCCTTTATTCTGCCCATTCGTTACATAACGGCCGGACATGCAAAACCAACCGGAAAAAATACCGGCATAAATTGTCTTTTTTCCTGCCTGATGACAAAACGTTGTCAAAAAAATACTTCCGTTAATAAGTATTAACGGTCATCTGAACAGTATGCAGTTTTTTTTGCTAAAAGCGGTTCCCCATTATAAAACAGTGCGATGGACCGATTGTATTCTTGATCTATTTTATTTGAAAGTTGACACAATAAAAAACGCCGGGGGGGGTAAACCATTTATTATCAACAACTTATACATCATCAGATGTCCTCTAATACTTATAGCAAAACTTTAAAGCAGTATGCAACGACATCAATGCTTATTCTGGAAAACGCATGAATCACGTTGCCCCCATCGCAAAGAAAATTGTTTTACCGCCCTTCACGTCTCGTCCGACTGTGTATTCAACCAAAACCGTCAGAAAAAAACTAAATGATATTCCCTTCAGACTATCGACCCTGAGCCTTCTTGTCTCTCTCCTGTTCACCAGTCCCGTAACAGCCTACGCCGATGTGACAGTCACCTCTTCCGCAGAAGGAGGAACTGCCGTCCATGCACCCTCATACATCGACACTGTAGACAATCGACAAATCGGCGCTTTTTATTATCTCAATAACGAGTCAAGTGAAGACCGTACACTGACCCTGAATTTCTCCGGTGCGGGACTAGTTGACAATCCAAAGTGGGATGGTTTTGATAATAAAAACCGAATTTATGCTGCCGGCACATTCCGATCCCTCTCTTATTTCCCCGGGACATCAGTTAACGATCCAGAAAGAGAACAAGCCAAACAAGCAATGGCAAATAACATCTCGATCCAGGAAAACGGGGTAGGTGTCGTCGAAGGTATTGAAACACTCAATAAACAGCCATTTTATGTGACCTGGAACAATACAGATACTCCAGACAAAACGTTCTCGGCAGAAACGTCGGACTATACACTGATCGCCAATCTGGAAGAGGGCGCTTCTGCAACGGCCAAACTCCACGGTGGCCGAAACGACCTATTCGGTGACGGTGACGGATCTTCCAGCCATAATACTCTTATTGTGAATTTGGGAAAAAATGCCCTTCTGGCTTCCCAGATTATTTTTGGTGGACGTTCCGCACAAAAAGAAACTTACGCAAGTTACAAAGGTTTTGCAACAGACTACAATCGCGTCTATATCAATGGTTCTACCCTGCTGAAAAAAAATGCATTTGCCGATACCGATCCGGGACAAGCCGAACTCGTTTCTCGCGCAGGCATCTGGGGTGCGGAAGGATATCAAACCAATCACAATTACGTATCTGTCCGGGACGCAACGATTACCGGTCAAAGTGACTCAACTGCAAAATTCGGTATCATCGGCGGTAGAGGTTTCTATTCCTACCGCCTGAATACGGGACATGTGGACAACCCAAATCACATTCCGGAAAGTTCGATTTCCAATCACAATATCGTCGTTATCAAAAACAGCCATATTGGACTGGAGTCCACATATTCCGCCACATCCAGTAAAAGTTCTACCTCGAATGACACACAGTACACAGGCAAAAGATTCAGTATTTATGGTGGTTATTCGGCTGGAATCGCCGAAAACAATATCGTCGCCATCGAGAATTCCATCATTAACGGCAATGTGTTCGGTGGCTTCGAACTGCAAGACCAGCTGCAAGGCAATCCCGCAAAATTACGCGAGCTGAATCCCAATCTGGTCTCGCTTCACAACGTCACCCTCTCGCCTGGCAATGCCGTGTATGGTTCCGCTACTGCCGACACCGTCGAAAAAAACGTAACAGGTAACAGCAACTTCAAACCGGAAACAGAAGGTCAAATCTTTTTTGATGAAGAGAAGCTCTATGCTGTCAACCGCCGTCGAGGCATTGCCTACATAGCGGGACAAAACACCATCGGCAGTGCCTATGTCCGTTACATCCACTTCGGACAATATTATGCTCCTGACAAGCTGGAACCCGGTACATTGATTAATGTCTCACAATCTTATTATCCAAGCGAGGTACCGGCAGACAACCGACAGGATTCCTATACGGCATCTCTTCTGGACGGCGTTACTTATACCAACGATCCGGACTATACACATTATGACGATGAACAAATCCGGCTCGGCCAGCAGGTTGCCGGTTCCTTTTTGATTAACACCAGTGGCTTCCACTCCAGCCTGTCCAAAAAAACACCCCAACAAAGCACCTCGACAAATGGCAAACACAATTTCTGGGTCAGCGCCTACACCAATCTGGCCAGCCATGTCGATGGCGACGGTACTTCTCTGGATACGACAACCCGACTGTTCCGAAAAGACGATAAAAAGACCGTCAATCACTACTATGGTGAAAACGGCGACGAGCAGCTATCCCTGCTGGCCCATGATGACGGCATGGTGTTCAATACCCAGAAAATTGATGGAACAACAAATTCGCATACGGACGCTCTTATGCACCAGTTCCGTTACCACTATGACGGAAGAATCCTGTATCTTGGCATTAACAACGGACAAGACGCCGATGGCAAGAACACTCATGCCGTTATCATAGACTTCGATGATATCGAAAAGTATCGGCAAGAGAATAGGCAACAAACCAATGCCTTCGGCAACACCCAAATCGGCATTTCCGTCTACGGAGATCCAACCATATACGGCAAAAAATCCGTTAAAAACGGGAATCAGTCTACCAGTCTGCAAGATATGACCTTCGATATCGGTGGCTTTGAAATCAACCAGAGAAACCAGCAGATTGCCACCGCCACCTACGGTTTTTATAAATATATGCACTTCGACGGAACGGATCAGACAATCACATCAACGTATCTGGATGAAAACGACAAACCGCAAACAGAATCCATTTCCGGAAAAGTAACTGGTGAGGGCCAGGAAGGCGGTGTCGGGATCAAATACTGGCTGAAGTCCGTCGATGTGTTGCCTGACAAACAACTGGCACTGTATGGGGCAAAGGAAGATGATCTGAAACCAAACTCGGGTATCGAGGAAAGCGCCTACACCCTCTCGGCACGAGTCACCGGAGCTGGCGGCGTCTATATCCCTGAGAAAAACACCGTCATCATGGGAGACGAAAAAAGCATATACCGCAATCCGATCTATAACCCGGACTGGGAAAACTGGCGCAACACCTATACGGGAGAAACCACTGTGGACGGCAACGCTGTGGTACGGCAAGGCTCAGACCATGCTCTGGGCAACACCAGAAATCTGGACATGGCTGCCGGTTCAGCCTACCAGCTCAACGGCAAAACCCAGACCATCGGCGGTTTGCAGCAGGCAGACGGTTCCACCATCCAATTCGACGCACGGGCCGGCACGCCAGACGAATCCGGTCACCTGACCATTGACGGCAGCCAGTCACAGAATCCTGATGGCGTGGCTCTTGCTGTCGTGTCGGGAAACCTCGAAGGCAATCAGAACGCCGTTCTTGACACACGGCATACCGACCTGACCATCAACAGCGGAAATGCAAATTATGCAGGTGCCGTCAACCTGAAAGAATCCATTGCCCGGCTCGAAAACGCCAGAGCGCTTGAAAGCGCCTCTACCGCCGTCGGCACCGGCTCCCGCCTGTACCTGAACGGAGCGGAAGCCGGCAATCCGAACCCATACGGCAACACTAATACCCATCACCTGAACAACCTGACCAACGCCGGCACTGTCTATCTTTCCAGACAGAACGATGCTTCCGTCGATACCGTCAACACCGTGCGGATTGCGGGTGACTATCAGGGGAATAACGGCACACTGGTCTATCACACCCAGTTGAATGGCGACCATGATTCCCCGACCGATTTCATCCACATCAACGGCACCGCCGACGGAACCGGCAAAGTGGCTGTCAATGCCCTGCCCGGCAGCAACGGGGCCCGGACGGACAACGGGATTCACATCCTGCATGCCGAAAATGCAGAGCCGGACTTCACCCTGACCGAAGGCGGCCCGATTGTGGGGGGTGCCTACTATTACGGACTGGAAGGCCGCGATGAAGACGCCAAAGGCGGCAAGGAAAACTGGTATCTGGTCAATACCGGAGAAGTTCGTGCCGAAGCGGGCAGCTACGTAGACAATTCGCTGGCCTGGGCCGAAATGCACATGCGCCTGCATGACCGCATGGGACAAGCCTATTACCGCGATCCGTTTACCGCCGAAGTGAAGGAAACGGCGGCATGGGGCCGGATCGTCGGCAACCACACTCATTTCCAGATGGGCAACGGCGCCGGCAAAACCCATTCCGAAACCGAAATCATCCAGTTGGGCAGCGACCTCCTGCGCCAAAGTGTCGAAAACAGCGACTGGAAATACAATCTCGGCGTATTCGGCGGTTATCTGAACAACCGTTCCGAAACCCGTTCCAGATATACCGCCAAATCGAAAGTGGACGGATATACCCTGGGGGTTTACGGCACGCTCTACACCGGCAACTCCCCGGATGACGGATTTTATCTGGACAGCTGGCTGATGTGGGGTAACTACGACAATGAAGTGTATGGTTCCTTGCCCAAATTCAGCTATGACGCCGATGGCTGGGTCGCTTCTCTGGAAGCGGGCAAGACGCTGCCGATTGGCGAAACCGGAGAAAAAGGCATCAATCATACCGTCTGGACACTCCAGCCACAGGCGCAGGTGATCTGGGACGGCATGAAAGCCGACCGGGCAGAAGACAGCAGCCATACAGTCTATCGCCAGCTTGGTGCAGACAATGTCATACTTCGTCTGGGCTCGAGACTGCATGCCAACTTTGAAAACAAGGGACTCGGTTTTCTCGAACTGAACTGGATTCACAACACGAAAAAACGCGGCGTCTGGATGAATGGCGATTCCGTTTATCAGGATGGCTCGCGAGACAGTGGCGAAGTCCGGATCGGTGCAGAAGGGTATCTGGAAAAAAATACGCTGGGCTGGGTCACGCTGGGTGTCCGGGCCGGCAACCATGGATATCATGAAGAATCCGCCCAGCTCGGGATCAAATATCTGTTCTAGTTCACCGGAAGGGCCGGCTGCGCCGGTTCTTTCCTGCTATCGGACCAGTGCGGTTTGCCCGTGCTGGTGTTTTCAATAGTGAATAAATGACACCTATGAAAAACACGGTTCTAAAAATGGCGCTTCTGGCGGCTCTGGCAAATGGTATGGCCGGCTGTGCCTACGACTCGAAAGCATATCCGCGCGAATCCTGGTTCGCGACGGATACAGTGACTGTTTCCGGAAAGGATTTCATCAAAACGGAAAATCCTGTTCCGGTTTCTCTGGCCGTAACATACCGCTGGGAAGGGCAGCCTGTCGATGACGTTCGGCAGGACTGGCACGAACGCTACGGCCTGTGGCTGGCGGCAAAGCGTTATCTGGAAGAAACCGGTCTGGTGAAGGTTGTGGAGGAAGTAACTGCAAACGGGACAAGGATAAGGTCAGCAAAGTTCAGCGCACAAGGCCAGCCTGAAGATCCCCCACCGGCGGCTCTTTTGACAATTGCGGTTGATCGGTCGCTTTCGGAACGGACAAAACAGGCGCTGGCGCGCAAAAAGGAACGGAGAGCGGATGAAAAAATCGTTTACGTCTATGATATGGCATTGGCAATGGATCTGGCATGGAAAAACGGCAAGCGTTTCGACGCACGTTCGGTAACGGACACCATGTATATCGGTCATGAGAATTCGGAGGAAAGAAAGAGCGGTGTCGCTGCCGAACGATTCGATTTCTCGTTTTTCAACAATATGGATTTCCATACAGAGTTTACCCGCCGCTTTTATCGCCAGATGCTCTTGGAGGGGCTTGTCTCTCTGGTGAAACAGGGAGCATTCCCGGCTTCTGAATAATTCCGGTCGCTCCGGTATGATTCATATTCTGTCATCGCCTGATGGCCGAGTGGGACTGTCCGGATAACCGGAATATTCTTTACGTCGCCATTCCGTTTTTCCATATGGATGGAACAACGGACGGGTTCCGTTTTTTCGTCTGTTTCTGGTTCAGAGTGTAACAATCGCTTGTTTCCATTATGACCGAACCTTTCCGTTATGCCGGAGAATATATGAAACAACCCGGTGCCCGTTATGTCCACTGTCTTTATTGCGACGATATCCGTCAGGAGATCGGGGGCAAGGTGACTTTTGTCGGAACTTGCAGCCATGTGCCGGTGAGTTCCGGAACGGATCGTCTTTCCGTACCGAAATTGTGTATTGCCACGACTTTCGGGACACCGAAATCCGATCCTGTCAAAAGTTTGCAGATAAAAATCGGACTCAACGGACGGGGCATTCACGCACTGGAACGTATCGATGTGGCGGAAACGCCGAAGGATGCGCCGGACGGTCTGCTCTACGGCACCATGATTACTCTGGCTCCTTTTTCCACCCGTGAAGAAGGTACCCTGAATGCTATCGCCGTGACCGACCGGGAGAAAATCACCGGCAATCCCCTGAAAATTGTCTTTTCCAAACCTCAACGGACGGCCAGTCCCCAAAACAAGAACCTATGATTGTCGTTCGCTCTTCCGTTTCCCGATGCCCGCTCTACCCGTTTGTACCGGAGATAAACTGGCAAGTCACAAACCGTTTTCCATTCGAGTCATCCTCGCAAACCGACTACAAGGAAAAAACGGAAGGGTAAATCCGAAGGTACTGCCTGCGACAGACGAGACCATTCTCGTCTTTCCTTTTCTCCGGAATGCCGAAAGCGGAAATACCTGAACAAAAGACCAGACAGGCAGAAAGAATACGGGAATCCTCACATGTCGCATGTTTTTTCTTTTCTCCCGGACCAAACTCAGACCCGTATACGTCCCTCAATTTTTCCCGGATATTTTTCCTGTTTATCTGGTGGATTTTCCGGTTGTTTATCCTGGCATATGCCATCTGGATACCCGACTGGCCCGTATGGGCCACTACCCGCACGTTTTCTGAGAATATTGCACGATGCAAAGCGTGGACTGGTACCGAAACATACCGGACAACCGTACCTCCGCCCAGATTCTGGCTGGCACAGACCGCTCTCCTCGAAACGGTTTTACCATATTCATCCAGCAGGATTTTTCCAATGGCTCTTGTCGCCACATATCCTGTCTATCGGGCCATATCGTCCCGGAAAGCCTGAAGTATTTTTTCCTTTTCGGAATCGAACTGCCGTTTTTCGGCCGGACTGGCTATCCGTCTGGCACCATTGAACCGGTTTTTCCAGTAACTCAGTTCCATGTTGTCGATCCGGACAGTCTTGCCGGAAGAAGGGGCATGAATGAACTTGTTGTCTCCAAGATAAATTCCGACATGGGAATAATTCCGGCGCATGGTATTGTAAAAAACCAGATCGCCCGGCTGAAGTTCATCCTTGCTGACTTCCTGACCGACCTTGCTCAATTCCAGAGAAGTTCTCGGCAATGTGGTTCCCCATGCTTCCTTGAAAACATAACGGACAAGACCGCTGCAGTCGATGCCGGTCTCCGGGGAATTCCCGCCATACTTGTAATGCGCACCGATCAATGTCATGGCCGTCATGGCCAGCTCGGTCGCCTTGTGGGTGAAATGGTGAATCTGCTCCATCGCCGGAGCGGAAGTATCATTCAACGCTCTTTTGACACGCTGAGCCAGCGCTTGGTCTGTCAATCCGAACAATAACACTGCCGTTGTAACAGCAGCACATAATCTCCGCAAAAAAGAGTGCCGTTCCAGCGCCATTGCAAAAACCCGTTGATGACTGACCCACTGGAACTTTAAGCGAATATAGCCTTGATGTCAAAGCATAATGCCGTAAAATCCATGAAAAAGCACGATTTTTCAGCTAATTTGAATCAAGATCAACTTTCTTGCCAAAAATGTACTTCATTTGAAGTTTTCATTGACGGCACCATTTTTGAAATGAATTCATCAACTGTTATCGCTGTCACTCTCTTCCATACCCAATTCATGGATTTTCCGGGCAATTGTATTTCTTCCGATTCCCAGCAAAACGGCGGCTTCGTTCTTCCTTCCCTTTGTCCTCATCAAGGCCGCCCTGATCAGAACCCGCTCGAACCGGGCGCCCAGAACATCCATCAAATCGCTCTCTCCCCGTTCCAGCATGACGGCAACGACCTGCTCCAGATATTTTTCCCATGAATTCTCCGGATCTCCACTTTCCACCACAACAAAAGATTCATGGATTTCACCACCATGCGGTGTATCGTATGACAAAGAACTTTTCCCGCGCGGCAATACCGTTTCATGGCTGGCATCATTTTCCTCGAACAATTCGGATGGCATATCCTTGACATCGATAGTCTGCCCGGCAACCATCACCGTAAACCAGTAACAGATATTCTCAAGTTGTCTGACATTACCGGTCAGTTTGCATCGGGCCAGAAAACCGGCTGCCTCATCCGACAGTTTTTTGGGTTCCACACCAAGCTGCAATGCACTCTGTTTCAGAAAATGACGCGCCAGAACAGGAATGTCTTCGGGACGCTCGCGCAAACTGGGCAGTTTCAGCCGAATGACATTCAGACGATGAAACAGGTCTTCCCTGAAAGCGCCTTCCTTCACCAGCTTTTCCAGATTCTGATGAGTCGCCGCAATCACCCTGACATTGGCCTTTACCGACTGGTTCCCGCCAACGCGGTAAAAATGGCCATCCGACAATACCCTGAGCAATCGCGTCTGCATATCCAGCGGCATATCTCCGATTTCATCCAGAAACAACGTACCGCCCTCCGCCTGCTCGAATCGTCCTCTCCTCATGACTTGGGCACCGGTAAAAGCCCCTTTTTCATGCCCGAACAATTCCGATTCCATCAAATCTTTCGGAATCGCCGCCATGTTCAACGCGACAAATGGCCGAGATGCCCGTGGACTGTGGCGGTGAAGCGCTCTGGCAACCAGTTCCTTTCCCGTACCGGACTCTCCGGTAACCAGCACCGTCGCATTCGAATGAGACAATTTGCCGATGGCGCGGAACACGTCCTGCATCGCCGGCGCCTGTCCGATTATCTCGGGCATGCGATCTGCGGACTTGTCCATTTCCGTCCTCGTCTCGCTTTCTTTCATGGCCCGTTTGACCAGATCGACCGCCTTGGCCAGATCGAAAGGTTTGGACAAATATTCGAAAGCCCCTCCGGAAAACGCCGACACCGCCGAATCCAGATCGGAATAGGCCGTCATGATAATGATCGGTATATCAGGAAAACGGTTCTTGACGTCTTCGAGCAAATGCAACCCGGAACGCCCCGGCATACGGATATCGGACACCAGCACCTGCGGCTGCTCCTCATCCAGTGCCGAAAGCACCTCATCCGGATTGGAGAAACTCCTCAACGGGATATTTTCCCGTGCCAGCGCCTTTTCCAGCACCCACCGAATCGATTCATCATCATCCACTATCCAGACTGGTTTCATGTTTAATCCAATCATCAATCAACAAACACATCACGCTCTGGCGATCGGCAATCTGATCAGAAACTCGGTATGACCCGGACGGCTGTCACATTCGATAATTCCGCCATGCTGCTGGACAAGAGTTTGCGACAATGTCAAACCAAGACCGCTTCCGCCTTCCGTACCCGAGACAAGCGGAAAAAAAATCTTTTCGATCATTTCCTGGGGAATACCCGGGCCGTTATCGATAATATGCAAATTCAATGCCAGTCTGTAACGGACTCTCGCCAACGTGACCTGCCGTGAAACCCTTGTTTTGAAAACCAGTTCGGCATCTCCGTGACGGATTCTTCCCGACAGGGCATGGACAGCATTTTGCGCGATATTCAGGACAGCCTGTATCAACTGTTCCTTGTCCCCGGTAATTTCAGGAAGTGAAAGATCATAATCCCGTTTGACAACCAGCCCTTCCGGATATTCGGCAAGAACGACACTCCGCACCCGCTCGCAAACTTCATGAATATTGATATCGTGGACAATATGCGGTCTCCGGTGGGGAACCAGCAGCCTGTCAACCAGTTTCTGAAGCCGTTCCGATTCCCGGATAATCACCTGGGTATACTCCCTCAGGTCTTTCATGTTCCTGTCAGGCAGCTCCATTTCGAGCAACTGGGCAGCCCCTTTTATTCCACCGAGCGGATTCTTGATTTCATGAGCCAGATTGCGAACCAGTTCCTTGTTTGCCTGATTCTGATCCACCAGACGGTTTTCGCGATCCTGCCTTAACTGCTGGACGTTTTCACGCAACTCGATCAGCACAGAAGCACCGGGAAAATCAATGGCCTTGACAGTACAGTAGACGTGAAGCGACTGCCGGCCGATACGGTCAAGTACAAGCTCCTGTCTTTTCTCGACCGGTTCATGCATACCGACCTGCCGGCAGATTTCCTCCAGAACCCCGGCATTCAGAAATAACTGTCCGAATTTTTGCGGAATCAGCACCTTGGAAGAATACTCCAGCAAATCTTCGGCAGCCGGATTGACATACATGATCCGCCCCTGCCCATCCAATATCATGACAGCGGAAGCCAACAAATCCAGTCCAGCCAGTCTCTCCATTATCCTGTTCCCTTCCTGTTGCCCCTCCTTATAAAAAAAGGCGAAAATATTGCCATTTTCGCCTTCTCCATCCACTGAACGTATTACAGGGAATAATACATATCGAATTCAACAGGATGCGGTGCCATGCGGAAACGCTGGACTTCCTGCATTTTCAGCTCGATATAGGCATCGATCATGACATTGCTGAAAACACCGCCTCTTGTCAGGAATTCACGATCCTTGTCCAGCGCTTCCAGCGCCTGATCCAGCGAAGAACAGACTGTCGGGATCAGAGCGTCTTCTTCCGGAGGCAGGTGATACAGATCCTTGGAAGCCGGTTCTCCCGGATGAATCCGGTTCTGGATACCGTCGAGCCCGGCCATCAGCAATGCAGCGAAACAAAGATACGGATTGGCCAGTGGATCCGGGAAACGCGTTTCGACACGACGTCCTTTCGGATTCGAAACATGAGGAATACGGATGGAAGCAGAACGGTTGCGAGCGGAATAGGCCAATTTGACCGGTGCTTCAAAACCCGGAACCAGACGCTTGTATGAATTGGTACCCGGATTGGTGATGGCATTCAATGCCCGTGCATGTTTGATAATACCACCGATGTAATACAGGGCAAATTCAGACAATCCGGCATAACCGTCGCCGGCAAACAGGTTTTTGCCATCTTTCCAGATAGACTGGTGAACATGCATCCCCGACCCGTTATCCCCAACAATCGGTTTGGGCATGAATGTTGCCGTTTTGCCGTAGGTATGAGCCACATTCCATACGATATATTTCAGATTCTGCGTCCAGTCCGCACGCTGTACCAGTGTGGAAAAACGGGTACCGATTTCATTCTGGCCAGCGCCGGCCACTTCATGATGGTGAACCTCGACCGGAATGCCCATCTGCTCCAGCAACAGACACATTTCGGACCGCATGTCCTGGAAACTGTCTACCGGCGGCACCGGGAAATAACCGCCCTTTACGGCAGGACGATGACCGGTATTGCCACCTTCCATCTTGAGTCCCGTCGACCAGGAACCTTCTTCGGAATCGATCTTGAAAAAACAGCCGGACATATTGTTTTCCCAGCGAACACCGTCAAAGATGAAAAATTCCGGTTCCGGTCCGAAAAAAGCCATATCGCCAATGCCTGAAGACTTCAGATGTGCCTCAGCCCGCTTGGCAATCGAACGCGGATCCCGGTCGTATCCCTTGCCATCCGACGGTTCGACGACATCACACTGCATGAAAATGGTTGCATCTTCCATAAAAGGATCCAGATTGGCGGTGGAAGGATCCGGAAACAACAACATGTCCGAAGCTTCGATACCTTTCCATCCGGCAACGGAAGAACCGTCGAATGCGTGCCCCTCCTCAAACTTGTCGATATCGAAACTTGAAGCGGGAACACTGACGTGTTGTTCCTTTCCCCGGGTATCGGTGAAACGAAGATCGACAAATTTGGCTTCGTTTTCCTTGATCATTTTCAAGACATCTTCCGCAGTCCTAGACATACTGTTCTCCTTAGTAAATTCTTCCCTTTTGGCTTTCTATCAGTGCCGTTTTACAAACCTGATTCCAGAAAAGCATTTTCCGTGCCAGATTTTATTTCTGTACCAAAGACCTTCCTGCCCCCGAAAGCACGAATGAATCCCATGAACGGAATGAGCGCGCACCATAAAAGTGCATTATAACGCCCGTTTTTGCACCATAATGAAGCATTGCAACATTATGAACGATATCGATCAATCCGAGTGATATTGTGCACCGATTTCGTCCAGCCCATCCAGCAGCATTCTGAACGAATCGTCAAGACTGTCCGGATGCCCCTTGACCCCCATTTCCACATAATTGCTCAGTCTGGTATTGCCCATATGGGGCAGACTGAATACCCTGACAGTCGGGAAACAGGCTTCTATTTTCTCCAGCAACGGCGTCATCTTCGCCTCGACGGCTCCATAAACCACGACCGATTTTTCTCCATATTCAACCTGATGGAAAAGCGTGCCATGATATGTATCGAGCGCCCAGGCGATCATCGCTTTCGCCATCTGGGGAAATCCCGGTACGAAATAATGCGTGCCATAGGAAAAACCGGGAATTTTATTGACCGGATTGGGAATGATTTTCGAACCGGCCGGATACTCCCCCATCTTGAGACGTCTGACATTGTCAGGAGAATCATAATCGATCCGGTTCCTGTCGGTCGCGGTATCCGCTATCCGTTCGCGGATTTTCGATTCCGCTTCAGGATGAAGTTCAAGCGGTTTGCCCAGAGCAATGGACGCACACTGTCTCGTATGGTCATCCGGTGTGGAACCGATACCGCCGCAACAGAAAACAATATCGGAACTGGCGAACGTTTCCCTGAGAACCGAAACGATCCTTTCCGGTTCATCCCCCAGATAACGCGCCCAGTCAAGACCAAGCCCCCGTTCCCTGAGAATCTGGACAACGTTGGGAAAATGCTGGTCGCTTCTTTTGCCAGACATGATTTCATCACCGATAATGATAAGCCCGATAGCCATGATCCATTCATCCCTGATTCGAGGAAACACACAAAAAAACCGATCCCGCATTCTGACATAAATCACACCGGATGACAGCATCCTCCCGATATGCCATGCAACCCATACCGGTAGTCTCCCGTTCTTTTTCTCCGAAAAAAAGAAGTTCTTTTCTTGCCCGCCACCATTTCTTCCCGTCCGTTCGGACGATGGCATTTCCGCCTTACCGGCCGGAAATCGGAACGACATGCACCCGGACCTTCAGGCAACTGATCGCACCGATCGAATTACCCTCGTACATCACTCCCTGCGGGATTTTTTTCGTGACCGGCAAATCCGGCATCAGGATGTAACATACGACATCGTCCGAGGCATCATACATCTTGTAGATCCCTGCGTTCGGCACACCCGCGTCGAATTTTCCCATGAATTGCATCCGCGGGCCTCCCGACTGGGACGGCACTGTTTGGGCCGAAGATGCTTTTTTTCGTCTTTTTTTGTGCCTGCGCCGGTAAAACCGCCATCATCCCGATCAACAGGACGACCAGTATGTTTTTCCAGTTTTTCACATCATTCCTTTCTTTTTCGTTTTCTTCACGCAAAACGGGCCGGCAGTTTTGCTGCCAGCCCGTTTTGACCATTTTCGCCTTGTCGGCTTTTTCCCTCTTTTACCAGGAGTACGAAACACCTCCGCCAAAGGCGGCATGTCCGTTTTCTGACGATCCGACTGCGGCTTTGACGACGAGTCCGTCGAAGATGCGGCCACTCGCTCCTATTGACAGGGCCTGATAGCCGTTGTAGCTACCGATACCGGCACCAACCGAGAAGGTTTTGCCAGGCTCGACTTGCGGGATGTTGGCCATCGCTGTTACGGAAGCGATACCACGGGATGCCAGTCTTTCTACGTCTTGCAACTGGCCGTAGTTGACGGCGTCGTATTTGCTGGTACCGTTAGCAACACCGGTAACTTTGATTGGACCACCAGTGCTATTGGAGAACCGTGCTCCGCTGGAACTCATACTCAAGGTGTTTCCACCACCAGTCAGGTTGGCGCTAGAAGCATCTGCCCACATACCATTTCTATATCCACCAGCTTGCTGTGCTGTCATGACGCTAGCACTGTTGTCCGCCAGGGTAACGGTCGAAGCAGTACCTGTTGATGTTCCACCGCTCAGGGTAGTGGTATCAGCTGTTGCGCCGTTGATATCCAACCCGGTTCCTGTGCTTGCGGTCAAGGCAGCTTTGGTTCCGGACAGAACCATCGTGGCGTTGCCTGTCTGTCCTGCCACTCCTCCGTTCATGACGACACCATTGGTCGTACCGATAGCATTGACGATGACGCCTTCTGCCGCTCCTGTGTTGTTGATGGTGATGTCGTTGTAGTTGCTGCCACTACCCGCCCTGATAGTGTTGCTTTCTGCCGCTGACATTTCATTGGTCGTTTCCGAGGAAATGACGTTTTTGCCCGTTCCCGTTGCACTGATGGTGTTGGTTCCACCGTCCCCGACTGTCAAGGTGTTGTTACCGTTTTCCGTAACAAGGCTTGCACTGCCCGAGGCTATGGTAACCGCACTGGTGTTGTTGGCACTGCCGATGTTGGTGGCGCCATCTCCTGCCGCGGTGTTGATGTCAACTTGGCTTCCGGTTATTCCAACTGTTCCTGTCGTGTTACCAATGCTGGTATTAGCATCCCCGGTTGTGTTGATATTGGTCGTTCCCGTTATCGTATTGGTCGATCCCGCCGCCGCTGTCATGGTATTCCCATTCGCGTCATTGGTGATCGAATTCGTATTACCACCTGTTGTCGTTGTCATGGCATTGCCATTCGCCGCACTGTTTGTGATGGTGCTATCTCCGCTTGCCATCTTATTCTGACCATCATTTGCTGTCAGGACATTATCTCCGGTCGTGGCGGTGATATTGTTGCCTGTTCCACCAATGATGTCATTGGTCTGGCTGGCTTTGATGGTATTTGCTCCATCCGTCGCTTCCATGGTGTTGTTTTTGGCTTTAATGGTGTTGCTGGTTGACGAACCATCTGCCTTGCCAATCTGATTGACATCACCATTCAAGGTCGTATTGCCGGTGACGGTTAGGGTACCATCCAGTTGGGTATCTCCCGTGACTTCCATATCACCCGTTACCTTGGTTCCGTCATCTTTATTTATGACAAGGCTGTTTCCGCCAGACCTCAGGGTGACATCTCCCGCATCGGCATCTGCACTGCCAATCGTGGTAGCAGCATTTCCCGTTGCATTGATATCGGTATTTCCCGTTATCGTATTGGTTGATCCCGCTGCCGCTGTGATA
The DNA here is from genome assembly GCF_027116575.1 of Oxalobacter aliiformigenes. Classification (GTDB taxonomy): domain Bacteria; phylum Pseudomonadota; class Gammaproteobacteria; order Burkholderiales; family Burkholderiaceae_D; genus Oxalobacter; species Oxalobacter aliiformigenes. Next base: position 1,926,430 of record NZ_CP098252.1, read on the forward strand.
GTGTTTCCGTTTTCACCATTGGTGATGGTATTTCCGGTTGTCCCGCTAGTCATGCTGTTGGTCTTACCGGTTATGGTTGTTCCATTCGCATCTGTCTCTATGGTGGAACTTCCGACTTCCGTTTTGACACTTGTCGTTCCAGTAATGGTAACGGTGTCACCATTGACTTCAGTTGTTCCAGTTGCATTGCCAATAGTCGCGCTGGCTCCTGCATTAGAAGCAATTTCGGTATCACCCTGCAAGTCAGAGGCACCTTTAACTGTCAGATTATCATTCAGAGTAGTATTGCCATTGACGGTAACATTGCTTCCGTTAATGGTTGTCTCGCTGGATGTCGATCCGACTGTGGTCGAATTCGTACCGGCCAAACTGACATCGGCCCCACCGATGTTGGTGTTTCCTGTACTTGCCGTGTTGATGTTGACGGTTGTATTGCCTGCCGTTCCCACACTACCGATATCCGCATCGCCTTCAGCCGTCAGTTTGCCTTCTACCGTAGCACCTCCGGTTACGGACAGATCTCCACCAACTGATGCATTGCCGGTGACATCCAGTGTTCCTCCTACTGTCGCATTGTTGGTGACACCCAGACTGTCTCCCGATAAGGCACCAGATGCCGTGATGTCGGTTCCACTGATCGTTCCATTCGAGGTCAGACTGCCCACTGTCGTCGCTCCGGCTTCCAGTTCTCCCAATGTCGTCTTGCCGGTGACATCCAGTGTTCCTCCTACTGTCGCGTTGTTGGTGACACCCAGACTGTCTCCCGATAAGGCACCAGATGCCGTGATGTCGGTTCCACTGATCGTTCCATTCGAGGTCAGACTGCCCACTGTCGTCGCTCCGGCTTCCAGTTCTCCCAATGTCGTCTTGCCGGTGACACCCAGTGTTCCTCCTACTGTCGCGTTGTTGGTGACATCCAGACTGTCTCCCGATAAGGCACCAGATGCCGTGATGTCGGTTCCACTGATCGTTCCATTCGAGGTCAGACTGCCCACTGTCGTCGCTCCGGCTTCCAGTTCTCCCAATGTCGTCTTGCCGGTGACATCCAGTGTTCCTCCTACTGTCGCGTTGTTGGTGACATCCAGACTGTCCGCTGTCGTCGCTCCGGTCGTTCCGACGGTAAATTTACCTCCGGCTGCTGAAACCGAACCGTCAGCCCCCAAAGTGGTCTTGGCAGTACTAAGATCAGACTGCCCACTACTATCGGGCGCATCTTTTCCTATTGAAATCGAACCATCATTATTCAGACTTGTCGTATTCCCCACATTGTGAATATCTTTCGCTGCAATCGATCCTTCTTTCACCAAAAGATTACCTTTTGATATCTCAGCATCCTTATCCGACACAACCAGTCCGGCATCACGAACAACAAAATCACTATCACTACCAGAACTTTCTATCATTGCTGTTTGTGCATAAGCCACGCCCCCCACGGACAAAGCAGCCCCCACAACCGTTGCCGCAACGAGTTTCGTTCCCGATTTCACTGCCGTTTTCGCCAGTTCACTGGCCACCACCAGCATCCCTTTTCTTTTATTGAATACAACCTTGTATATTCTGTTCACATTACTCTCCCTGTTGGTACGACTCTTACGAGCTTTTTTCAGCTTTCCGCTATCTTGTGTCTGCTAATAATCAGAAAAGGACGACCAAAACGCAGTTAATTCATTGAATGAAAAAACCTTTTCTGATTTATTTATGACGCTTTTGACGGATTTCTCCGTGAAAAAAGGGAAATAGGAAAATGTGGTTATTGCATTGAATTGCAAAGGAATGTTATCTTCTTGATGAAGATACTTTTAGTGTCTTTTTGATTATTAGCAGACCCGTCAATGATTATTAACCGTTGTCATATTTTTGTTACAACCTGTTGGGGATGTCTTTTTAGACTGCCGGGAAAACGCTTTTTCATTATCTGTTTTGTGATTGTTTTCTTTCTGGATCATACGGCCAGGATTCCTGGCCGGATTTTGCGGTTTTTGTGGGAAAAATACCGGTTCCGGTTTCTTCTTTCCGACAACTCCGGATAAAATGGAGAAAATCTTCCGCGCAGGACAGGCCATTCCATGAATGGAAACGGATGAATGGTTTATGCAGGAGCCCCTTCCGACTCCACCGGGCCGGACAAGGCAAAAAAGGGATGTCCGGAAAACATTTTTTACAGGATGGTGTTTTCCGCAAATGAAAAGGTTTTCCTGCCCGCCACAATAATATGATCCAGAACCCGGATATCCACCAATCCCAACGCCTGCTTGAGTGAACGTGTCAGTGTTTTATCCGCATTGCTGGGTTCCACCGTCCCGGAAGGGTGATTGTGTGCCAAAATGACACTGGCAGCGTTATTCTCCAAAGCAGCTTTGACGACTTCTCTCGGATAAACACTGGTATGCGACAGGGTTCCCCTGAACATTTCATTGCATTCGATCAGCTTGTTTTTGACATCCAGAAACAGCACGACGAAAGACTCATGTGTCTGGCGGCTGAAATAAAGCTGGAGATAGTTCGTCACTTTTTCGGATGAAGACAGTGTCACTCCACTTTGCAAATCTTCTGCCAGCAGTCGTCTTGCAAGCTCTAAAATGGCCTGTAACTGGGCATATTTCGCCGGACCGATTCCATTCAATCCGGCAAAGTCTTTCAGTTTCGCGGAAAAAAGACGTGAGAGGGAACCGAAATGCATCATGATTTCACGTCCCAGATCGACCGCACTTTTTCCGCTTGTTCCTGTTCTCAGGAAAATGGCCAGCAGTTCTGCATCCGACAGTTGACCGGGCCCTCCCTTGATCAAACGTTCACGAGGTCTTTCATGTGACGGCCAGTCAGTAATCGCCATAAACGGAACTTTCGGTCTTATCTGATAATATAGGGACTGTTGCCGGTTTCGTCCGGACCGGCAAAGGTGAGAATTTTATTTCAAAAAATCCGGCTTGACAAAATATCGTATTTACAATCTCTGCCTTTCGGCTCCATGATTCCATGAAAGTTATTCTGGCCCAACCCCGAGGATTCTGCGCCGGTGTCAAACGTGCGATCGAGACCGTCGAGCGTGCTCTGTCTCTTTTCGGCAAACCGGTATATGTCCGTCACGAAATCGTCCACAACACTTACGTCGTCAACCGCCTGAAAGAAAAAGGCGCTGTTTTCATCGAAGAACTGGATGACGTCCCTGCCGGCAGCGTTCTGATCTTTTCCGCGCATGGGGTTTCGCAGGCGATACGGCGCGAAGCGGAAAAACGCCGTTTCAGACTTTTCGACGCGACTTGCCCTCTGGTGACGAAAGTCCATGCCGAAGTGGCCAAAAGACGGAAAGACGGCCATGAAATCGTCGTGATCGGGCACAAGGGGCATCCTGAGGTGGAAGGGACGCTCGGACAGGCGGATTCAGGCATGTATCTGATAAACGACCTGAACGATATCGCGACACTACAGGTCGAAAATCCGGAAAAGCTGGCCTATGTCTCCCAGACCACGCTATCTGTCGATGATACCGCCGAAATCATTCATTCCCTGAAAACCCGGTTCCCTTTCATTGTCGAGCCGAAAAAAGCGGACATCTGTTATGCCACAACCAACCGGCAGGAAGCGGTCAAGTTGCTGGCCAAAAAAGCCAGCCTGATCATTGTCGTCGGCAGCCCGAACAGCTCCAATTCCAACCGGTTAAGGGAAATGGCCGAGAAAAACGGGGCAACGGCCCATATGGTGGACAATGCATCGCAAATCAGCATGGACTGGCTTGCCGGTCACGAATATATCGGCGTCACGGCGGGAGCTTCCGCTCCGGAAATTCTCGTGACGGAAGTCGTCGATCTGCTCAGACGGGCTAAAGCGGAATCGGTGACGGAAATGCACGGCATGGAAGAATCGCTGGTTTTTCCCTTGCCCAAGGGACTCAAATAGACAAGAGACTTTCAGAATAATTGTCCATCAGGATGGAAACCCCTGTGAAAGCGGCGAATGTGTCTTTTATGACAAAAACGGGGATTTTCGAAACATACTCTGAAAAACGGCCTTTTTCTTCAAACCTTTTCCTGAAACCGGATGTGAAAAACCGTTCTTTCAAATGCGGAACGATACCGCCTCCGATGAATATTCCTCCTCTTGCACCCAGCGTCAGGGCAAGATTGCCGGCGGCCGTTCCCAGCATCTGGCAGAACACTTCAACCACCCGGTCGCACAAACGGTCCGCTCCCGTCAGGGCTCTTCCTGTAATTTCGGAAGCTTTCAATGGCGCCACATGCATTCCTTCCATTTCAGCCAGCAAAACATACAGCCATTCCAGTCCCATTCCTGAAATCAGCCGTTCTGCGGAAACATGGTCGTAACGCTTTTTCGTTTGCCTCAATATTTCCATTTCCAGATCGTTTGCAGGAGAAAACGATACATGCCCCCCTTCTGTTTCCAGAGGCACCCAGTATTCTCCCGAAGGAACCAGTCCGGAGACGCCCAGTCCTGTTCCGGCACCGATCAGTCCAATGGCTTTTCCCGGGACACGTGTCCCGCCTCCACACTGGATCAGACTGTCTGCCGGCAAAAACGGAAGCGACATGGCAAGCGCGGTGAAATCGTTGACGAGCAGAAAAACGTCCAGTCCGAATGCTTTCCTGACTCCGTCAACCGAAAACGCCCAGTCCGAATTGGTCATTTTCACTCTGTCGCCATCAAGCGGATTGGCAATGGCGACGGCGGCCGTCCTGACGGATGGCGAACCGGCCGTAACGGATGCCGGCTGCTTCAGATAAAACCGCAACGCTTCGCCGAAATTTGAAAAGTTTTTGACCGGCAATCTGGCCATCGCCGCAAAACGGCCCGGCGCCGTTTCTATGGCAAAACGCGCGTTCGTCCCGCCTACATCGCCGACCAGACAGGGAAACAGACGCGTCACCGTCCTTCTGGCGGCACGTTTTTCTTTTTCGCTGGACACACAAGTCGTCATTTCCGAATGTCTCCACCATTATCGAACAGGAGAAAAATTATTCCTGTTGTCTGCCGACTTTACCCGAAATGGCATTTTTCTGGCAAATGCGCGGCAACGAGATTTTTTCGGCTTACTGCAGTATGTTAAAATCTGTTATCGATTTAGCTAACATTTCATGGAAAGAATACGATGTCCGGACATAGTAAATGGGCCAATATTAAACACAAGAAAGCGGCAACCGATGCCAAACGTGGAAAAATTTGGACGAGACTGATCAAGGAAATTACTGTTGCAGCCCGTATGGGTGGAGGGGATATCAACAGCAATCCCCGCCTTCGGCTGGCTGCTGACAAGGCCGCTGCAGCCAATATGCCGAAAGAAAACGTCCAAAGGGCAATCGCCCGAGGAACAGGGACACTCGATGGTGTCAATTATGAGGAAGTCCGTTACGAGGGTTATGGCATCAACGGTGCGGCCATTATCGTCGATTGTCTGACGGATAACCGTGTCAGGACCGTATCCGAAGTACGTCACGCCTTTTCCAAATTCGGCGGCAACATGGGAACGGAAGGATCGGTCGCCTTCCAGTTCAAGCATTGCGGCCAACTGTTTTTCGCACCCGGTACTGATGAAGACGCTTTGATGGAAGTCGCTCTTGAAGCCGGTGCCGAAGACATCATCAGCGATGAGGAAGGTGGTCTGGAGGTTATTTGCGCACCGGCTGATTTCGCACAGGTCAAGGACGCTCTTGAAAAAGCCGGTTTCAAACCGGAAATGGCAGAAATCGTCATGCGTCCCAATTCCGAAACGGAATTTACCGGAGCAGAAGCCGAAAAAATGCAGAAACTTCTGGATGCGCTGGAGAATCTGGATGATGTCCAGGAAGTCTATACCAATGCCGTTATTGAAGAGGAATGATCATGTTCCGCCTTTTTCTGACGTGTTTGATTAATTTTTGATGGCATTCGATTAGATGAATATTCTTGTGATCGGTTCGGGAGGCAGAGAGCATGCGCTTGCATGGAAGCTGGCACAGTCTGTCAGGGTACAGAAAGTCTATGTCGCACCGGGAAACGGTGGTACGGCTCTTGATCCCCGACTTGAAAACGTGTCGGTTTCCAGTCCTTCGGAACTGGCCGATTTTGCCGTTGCCAACGATATCGCCATAACTGTCGTCGGTCCGGAAGCACCCCTTGCGGCCGGTATTGTCAATATTTTCCGGGAACGGGGCCTGAAGATTTTCGGCCCGACCAAAGAAGCCGCCCAGCTTGAAAGTTCCAAGGATTTTGCCAAGGCATTTATGGAACGTCACGGCATTCCGACCGCCCGGTACCAGACTTTCACGGATCCGGAAAAAGCGCACCGGTATATCGACCGGCAGGGAGCGCCTATCGTGATCAAGGCGGATGGCTTGGCTGCCGGCAAGGGAGTGGTTGTCGCAACGACGGTGCAGCAGGCTCATGATGCCGTCAACATGATGTTGTCCGACAACAAGCTGGGCGATGCAGGTGCGCGGGTTGTCATCGAAGAGTTTCTGGAGGGAGAAGAAGCCAGTTTTATCGTTCTGGTCGATGGAAAGAATATTCTGCCTCTGGCAACCAGCCAGGACCACAAACGGCTGAAAGACAACGACGAGGGTCCCAATACCGGTGGAATGGGCGCTTTTTCCCCTGCACCGGTCGTCACACCGGCACTGCATGCCCGTATTCTCCGGGAAATCATCGTCCCGACCGTCAACGGCATGCGCAAGGACGGCATTCCCTATTCCGGTTTTTTATACGCCGGTATCATGATCGACAAGGACGGGCATCCGAAAACGCTCGAATTCAATTGTCGCATGGGCGATCCGGAAACACAGCCTATCCTGTCGAGACTGAAAAGCGATCTGGCATTCGTCCTCGAACATGCCGTTAACGGAACGCTGGACAGGATAGAGCTGGAATGGGACCGACGGATTGCACTGGGTGTTGTTCTTGCATCGGCCGGTTATCCTGAAAATCCCCAAAAGGGAGCGGTCATTACCGGAATACCGAAAGAATCGGAAAACTGTATCGTCTTTCATGCGGGAACCCGGCTCGATCACGACGGACGTTTGCTGACGTCCGGAGGCAGGGTCCTGTGTGTCGTCGGACTGGCCGATTCCATGCGTATGGCGCAAAAAACCGCGTATGATGCGGTTGAGTCCATTTATTTCGAAGGCGTACAATACAGACATGATATCGGATGGCGAGCCCTGAAGCCATACAAGACGGTACCGACAACATGAATGCCCCAGTTTAAACCTGTGTCTTGCCACTTTGAACGGAGTGGCAAGACAACCTGAGCCGAAACGGAGTCGATTTGACAAAGCGATGTATCATTCTTTTAGGCGGCAGCTTCGATCCGGTGCATGTAGGACATGTCGAGCTTGGAAAATATTTCTGCCGTTTATTCAACACCAACGAGTTGCGCCTCATTCCCGCCGGAAATCCCTGGCAAAAGCCTCTGTTGAAAGCGAACCCGAAACAGCGCATCGCCATGCTGGAATGTGCATTCAAACCGCTTGGACTTTCCTTTACCATTGACTCCCAGGAAATCGACCGTCCGGGAGCCACATATACCATCGATACCTTGCGTTCGATCCGCCATGAAGTCGGGCCGGATGTTTCGCTCATTTTTCTGATGGGGGCCGACCAGCTCCTTCGCCTGGACACCTGGCATAACTGGCGACAACTTTTCGATCTGACCAACATCGCCGTATCCGCCCGCCCGGGATTCTCGAATTCGCTGGCGCTGATCCCCAAGGCGATAGCCGACGAGTTTTCACGCCGTTTTGCGGCTCCGGAAAAAATCATTTCCACACCGGCAGGACTGACTTATCTCGCCACGGATTTGCAGATCAACGTTTCAGCGACAGAAATCAGGGCCGCATTGCAAAACGACCAGAGTCCGGCAGCATTGGTACCGGCTCCGGTTTTGAGTTATATCAAAGAAAACAATTTATACAAAAATTAAATGGATATTGAAAAATTACAGGCTTTGGCCATTGATGCACTGGAAGATGTCAAGGCACAGGATATCGTTCTCTTCGATACAACCAAACTGACCAGTCTTTTTGAACGGATTATCGTGGCATCTGGCAATTCCAATCGGCAAACGAAAGCGCTGGCCGCATCGGTCAGGGACAAGATCAAGGAAGCCGGCGGAGACGTTATCAGTATCGAAGGCGAGGATACCGGGGAATGGGTGCTGGTTGACCTCGGTGATCTGATTGTGCATATCATGCAGCCACCTATCCGGAATTACTACCGTCTGGAAGAAATCTGGGGAGGAAAACAGATCGATCTGGAAACCGCCAGAAAAGCCCTCTCTCCCAAAAGAAATTCCCGCAAAAAAGCTGGAACGCCCGGGGAATCATCCTCTCCGGATCAACCGGAAAACTGAATGTATTCATGCAAGTCACTGTCATTGCTGTCGGGCACCGGATGCCGGACTGGATTGAAAACGGTTTCAGGGAATATGCCAAACGCATGCCTTCCGAATGGCACTTTGTCTTAAAGGAACTGAAACCTGTCGAACGAACCGGAAACAGGAATGCGGAAACCGTTATGGCGGCCGAGGCCCAGAAAATACAGTCTGCCATTCCGAAGGGAGCCAGAATCATCGCTCTGGACGAACGGGGAAAGGATCTGTCCACCGTACAACTGGCCGACAATATGAAAAAATGGTTGCAGGACGGACGCGATCTTGTTTTTGTTATCGGAGGTGCCGATGGGCTCGACTCCACGCTGAAAAAACAGGCAGATTCTCTCATCCGGCTGTCTTCTCTGACGCTGCCGCATGGTATGGTTCGCATATTGCTGACAGAGCAGCTTTACCGTGCTTCCACTATTTTGCAAAACCATCCTTACCACCGGAGCTGAACAACCATGCACCCCGGCGAAAATATGATCTATCTGGCGTCCAAAAGTCCGAGACGTCAAAAATTGCTGAACCAGATCGCCGTCCGGTTCACGATACTGGATGTTCCACAACAGGATCCGGTTCATTCCGATATGGTGAATGAAGCCGTTCATTCCGGAGAAAATGCATACGATTATGTCAGCAGAATCGCACGGGAAAAGGCCGAGTATGCCCGGCAGTTTCTTGTGACACAAAACATGCCTGAACACCCTGTTCTGACGGCTGATACGACTGTCGTCATGGAAGGCGAAATTATTGGCAAACCTGCCGACAAAAACGAGGCAACAGAAATACTCCGCCGTCTCTCGGGAAAAACCCATCAGGTTCTGACCAGTGTCGCGGTCAGAAACAAGGAACACCTGTTCCAGACTGTGCAGACATCGGATGTGACATTCGCATTGCTGACGTCCCGGCACATCAATGCCTATGTCGATACCGGTGAACCATTTGATAAAGCGGGCGGTTATGGCATACAAGGTCTGGCGGGCAAATTCATCACACACATAACGGGCAGTTATTCCGGTATCATGGGTTTGCCTTTATATGAAACAACAGTGCTCTTGAGAAAAGCAGGAATATCCATTCCATGACTGAAGATATCCTTATCAACGTTACCCCTCAGGAAACCCGGATAGCCATCGTTTCCGAAGGCGCTACGCAGGAACTGCACATCGAGCGGTCGCAAACCCGGGGATTGGCTGGAAATGTTTATCTTGGCCGCGTCGTCCGGGTGCTTCCCGGCATGCAATCGGCTTTCGTGGATATCGGGCTTGAGCGAGCCGCGTTTCTCCATATCGACGATATTCTCGAAGCACATCAGACGGAAACGCCATCCGGAAAACCGGTTCCTATCGAACGGATGCTGACGGATGGCCAGTCGGTTATGGTGCGGGTCATCAAGGATCCGCTCGGAACGAAGGGCGCTCGCCTATCCACCCAGATTTCCATCGCGGGACGATTGCTTGTTTACCTCCCCCAGGAAAAACATATCGGGATATCGCAGCGTATTCAGGATGAAAAGGAACGCGAACTGCTCAAGACCCGGGTACAGCAATTTTTGTCCGAAGACGAAAAAGGAGGATTCATTATCCGGACGATGGCGGAAGATGCCTCCGACCAGGATCTTGAAACCGATGCCGTTTTCCTGAAAAAGCTCTGGCGTTCATTGAAAGACAAGGCCTATACGACGGCGGCACCGGCCCTGCTCTATCAGGATCTGACGCTGTCAGAACGGATTCTGCGCGACTTCGTGCACGAAAACACCTCCAGAATTCTGGTCGATTCCCATGATGAATTTGCCAAATTACAAGAGTTCGCCAGAATCTACACCCCGGACATTCTTGACCGTATATCCTGCTATGAAGGCGATCGCCCGCTTTTCGATTTGTATAACGTCGAAGAAGAAATCCAGCTTGCACTCTCGCGACGGGTCAATCTGAAATCGGGAGGTTATCTGATTATCGACCAGACGGAAGCCATGACAACGATTGACGTCAATACCGGCGGTTTCGTCAACGGACGCACATTCGACGACACGATATTCAAGACCAATCTCGAAGCCGCCCATGCCATTGCCCGCCAGTTAAGACTTCGCAATCTGGGCGGAATCATCATTCTCGACTTCATCGATATGGTCAATTCCGAACACAAAAATGCCGTCATGGAAGAGCTCAAAAAAACAATGGCCAATGACCGGATGAAAGTCTCCATTTCCGATTTTTCTGCATTAGGGCTTGTCGAAATGACCCGCAAACGAACGCGTGAATCACTGGCACATATTCTTTGCGAACCTTGTCCGGTCTGCCACGGTCAGGGACAGGTCAAGACGCCGCAAACCATCTGTTATGAAATCATGCGCGACATCATGCGTGAAGCCAAGCAGTTCAGCCCGAGAGAATTCCGGATTCTTGCATCCCAGATTGTTATCGACCTTTTTCTGGAAGAAGAATCCCAGCATCTGGCCACATTGGGTGATCTGATCGGAAAACCGATTTCATTGCAAGTTGAATCCGCGTACATGCAGAACCAGTATGACGTTATTCTGATGTGACTGGTTTCTGTTTTTATATTCGGGAATGGAAACATGCTCTTTCTGCCCTGAACGTGCCCATACCTGTCAGAGACCTGAAATGAGAAACATCCTTCATGACTGGATAAGACTGATCAGTTCATCCAGATACTCATCGAATCTATAAGGATAATGGATACACTTGGCTGGCGATTCGACTCTCAGTTTCCCTGTTCTGAAACGTTCTCCCATCCGGTCAAGCAATTCCCTGAGATCTTCGACGCTTCTTTTGAAACAGTAGCAGCCCGGTTCCGACAGGACTTCTGCGGCCCCGATCGTATCTGAAAACAGGACGGGTGTACCGCATGAAATGGATTCAGGACCGACGAGACCGAACGCTTCGTACTTGGACGCCAGTATCGTAGCATCCGCCGCCGTATAAAGTGCCGGCATATCCTGGCGGAACCCCAAATTCAGGACTTTTGGATGCTTCAGTTCTTTTTTGCCCGCAACGGCCAGAACAAAAGAAGTATCCTGTTTTTCCAGTGCCTTCAGAATCAGGTCTGCGCCCTTGAGTTCGTGATTGTTCGAGGGAAACAGCAAAAGGAACTGGTCTTTTCCGACTCCCAGTGATTCCCTTATCCTGTCCCGTTCACGTTGAAGAGTCATGTTGAAAAACCCTGTATCGACCGGCGGATAAAGCACATGAATTTTTGCGGGATCGATTTGATAATCCCGGACAATCTCGTCATGTACCCGCCGCGAATGCGTCACAATAGCCCTGGAATTCGTATAAAGCGCTTTTTCATTGGCGATCACCTGCTTGTCAAAATAACCCGGCTTTTTCTTTCCCTTGTCAATCAGATGGGCCAAATGTGTTCCACCGGAAACAGACAGATCGACAGGCCCCCCGGTCACTCGCGAAATACCGATGACGGGCCATCCATCTTTTATGTACCCGTAAGCCTTGTGATCGAAACGATTATTGTTGAATCGCTGGAAGGGTGTTCTGTCCGGCAACACAACAAATTCCACATTGTCGGGCTGACTGCCCGGCCATGCGACTGTCCGCGCTATAACGCGAACAGGAACCCCGCGCAACGAAAATCCGTTGATCAGATCCAGTACATGCCTGTCCATCCCCCCTGGGGACGGATGGAATGCCAGATTAGATTGATGCCCGGCAATTCTTTCATGATTCTTCTTTTTTCCTGTTTCGTCTCAATTCAATGGCGTGAGCATATTTCAGATAGGAACTCATTCCCTTGCACAATGAAATCGTCAGGCCATCCAGCCCGGCCAGAAATCCCGCCTGAACAAGATAGTGCCGTATAAAAGCCCAGCTTCCGTGAAGAATCGGCTGCCATGCATGCAAAGGCTTGCCGCTTTCCGCCAGATCTTTTGCCAGCCACCCCGAATACCGGCTTTTGGCAACCAGATCGGGATAGTCGCGGTAGGAATAGTGTGTAATATGAACCGGCACTTTTATGGAAGAGTTCGCTTCAACATGGGAATGGGCAACAACAGGTTTGAAATCAGCCTGTGTCCGGTTGAATAGTCTTTTCACATAGTCCGGATATTGGCCGGCATAAGGCGTAAAACGGCCGCCCAGCAGATTATGACGGCGCGTTTCGACAAGATCGACACCCAGTGCATCCAGATCGGTTTTCTTTACATAATCGACAAAATCGTCTTCAAGACGTTCATCTGCATCCAGATTCAACACCCATTGATGCCGGCAATGCGGCAGCCCCAGCGATCTTTGCGGGCCATCGCCCAGAAACGGTTTTTGAACAATCACCAGCGCCCCCTGTTCGCGGGCCAGTTCTATGGTACCATCGGTACTGCCTGAATCCACCACCACAATATCGTCACATATCCGTTTCATCGAACGGATGCAATCGGTAATATTGTGTGCTTCATTCAAGGTAATGACCAATCCGCTAATTGGTGTCATGGCTTCACTTCCTCTCTTTTCCCGGACTCTCCTTCCAACGGCAAACCACCGGTTCTGCCCACAGGACTGACAAGATATTTTTTCAGAACACTATACACGGTTTCCGGCTTCAGCAGTTCCATACAATGATGATGCCCCAATGGACATTCCCTTTTCTGGCAAGGTGCGCATTCCAGATCCAGCGACACGATTTCGGAATATTTCGAAAAAGGCGGCGTATGGTGATAATCGGTCGAACCATACATGGCGATGACAGGCCGCCCGAATGCGGACGCGACATGCATCAATCCTGAATCGTTCGTGACCAGTGCATCGATCTGGGAAATCAGGGCAATCGCTTCTTTCAGAGTCGTTTTCCCCGCGAGATTGACAACTGCCGGCACCGCGGAGGCAATCGGATCGCAAACGACCCTGTCATTTGGCGAACCCAGCAGCAATATCTGGATATGACCGAACTCGGCAAGTATGCGTTCGGCCAGAGCGATGAAACTGTGGACAGGCCAGCGTTTCGCCGGCCCGAATTCCGCTCCCGGCGCAAATGCGACAATCCGGCGAGTCGCATCGATATCCAGCTTTTCAAGAATCCCGACCGCCTCTTCCCGTGCAACGGACATATGAGGTGTCGGACAGTCTTCCCTGCCCGGCGCATCTTTTGCCGGAGGATTGGCCAATGCCGCATAGAACGGAATCATCGGCCGAGGTGAATGTTTATCGTCCCGGTGAATGACATTCAGGAGACCATACCGTTTTTCCCCCAGATAACCGATTCTTTCCGGAATTTTCGCCATCCACGGGATCAGGGCGAATTTCAGGGTATTCGGCAAAACATAGGCACGGTCGTAAGACGACGCTTTCAGAACACGCGCCATACGCCATCGATCTTTCAGCTGCAGTTTTCCATGTCTGAACGATGTCGCATACACTCGGCTGACTTCCGGCACCGCCTCCCATACGGGAGCCACCCAGGCAGGCGCCAAAATATCAATTACAGTCGCCGGTTCGCGCTGCTTGAGCAACTGCAATAACGGCTGCGCCATGATGGCATCACCGATCCAGTTCGGTGAAATGATCAGAATTCGTTCCGGCTTTTTATCCATTGACAGATTGTTCCATTTCTTGCGCATGTTGCCAACCGCTTATTCTCCGCTCAGGACGATACCCTGTGTCATCCCCGCCAGAAAATACGGTTTTGGAGTGTTACGGCACGTTTTCCGCCAGCTGCATGAAAAACAGGTTTTGCACCGGCAACTCTTCAATAAACGACATGAACATTTTCAAATCGTTGTGCCAGTTCATTGATACACTCATCCTTTGGAAGAACCAGCCAGCCGGTCCCGAAATCGTACTGGCATCTGTTTTCCCCGGCGACATAATCCGCGATCAGACGCATGCCATTTTCTCCCGTGCAAGAAACCAGCATTCCCTTCAGAACCGAAGGGCTGAATTTCTCGGGAAGCGAAAAAGCGATATGTTGCCCGAAATGGAGTCTTGCTTCCGCAATGTCCAAAGCATCGTCCGCGTTGAGCCGCAATCCCCCGGAAAAACGGTCCTCAGAAACCTTGCCGAACACGGCCAGAAATTCATCTTCCTTGAAGATGGCACGTTTCTGTTCAAGCAATTCCGAAAATACAGTCACTTCAACAGACGCTGTGCCATCATCAAGAGACACCACCATCATCTTGCCCCGCTGGGACATTTGCGTCCGGATACCGGCGACGATGCCGACAACCCATCTGGGTTCCCGCGATACGTCGAGTTCGGAAATACGGGTCCGGGCAAACTGGCGCGCTTCCTTCGCATAGGCGTGAAACAGATGTCCAGAAAGACAAAAACCCAGCACACCTTTCTCTTCCGTCAATTTGTATTTTTCTGTCCAGTGCGGAACCCTGACATATTCCACCGCATTCAAAACCGTCTCTTCGTCCCCGAACAGACTGACCTGATTGGCAGATGCTTCGGCCTGTTCCGCTGCCTCGATAGCCAGCTCGACCGAGGCCAGAAGAACGGCACGATCCACACCGAAACAGTCAAACGCTCCGGCTCTGATGAGGGATTCGATGGTACGCCGGTTAATCTGATGCTTGTCGACTCTGACACAAAAATCGAACAGGTCCTTGAAAGGGCGTTCCTTCCTTGCCTGGACAATCGCCTCAATGGCACTTTCTCCCGAGCCTTTGACCGCACCGAGACCGTAACGGATCTGCGTTACCGGTTTCTTGCTGACGCTGGGCGGCTCGCCAACCGGTTTGAAATAATAGTCGGAATGATTGATATCCGGAGGCAGAATTTCCAGTCCACAGACATCCACCGCATCTTCCACCAGCACCTTGATCTTGTCCGTATCATCCATGGCCAGCGACATGTTGGCTGCCATGAATGCGGCTGCATGGTGTTTTTTCAGATAGGCTGTCTGATAGGACAGGAGCGCATATGCCGTAGCATGCGATTTGTTGAAACCGTATCCGGCGAATTTTTCCATCAAATCGAAAATCTCGTCGGCCTTGGCTTCGGACAAGTTGTTTTTGGCCGCACCGTCACGGAAAATCTGGCGATGCCTTGCCATTTCTGCCGCATCTTTCTTACCCATGGCACGGCGCAACAGGTCGGCACCTCCCAGTGTGTATCCACCGATCACCTGAGCCATCTGCATGACCTGTTCCTGATAAATCATAATGCCGTAAGTCTCTGACAGAATGCCCTTCGTCCGCTCATCCGGATACTCGAATGCCTCGCCATGTTTGCGACGGCAAAAATCCGGAATCAGATCCATCGGTCCCGGACGGTAAAGCGCGACAAGCGCAATAATGTCTTCGAAACGGTCGGGTCTGGCATCTTTCAGCATCCCCTGCATACCCCGGCTTTCAAGCTGGAACACGGCAACCGTTTTCGCTCTGGTCAGCAAGTCGAACGTTTCCTTGTCATCCAGAGGTATCGTATCAAGCTCGAAACCGGACATGGCCGGATCAAGCTGATGAATGTACTTCATCGCCAGATCCAGAATCGTCAGTGTCGTCAGCCCCAGAAAGTCGAATTTGACAAGGCCAATTTCTTCAACATCTTTCTTGTCGAACTGCGAAACCACGCCGGATTCCCCGTCCTGGGTATAAAGCGGGCAAAAATCGGTCAATTTTCCGGGAGCGATCAGGACACCGCCCGCATGCATTCCGACATTGCGTGTGATACCTTCAACCTGCTCCGCCAGACCAAGAAGCTGCTTGACTTCTTCTTCCGACTGCTCACGCTCCGCCAGTATGGGTTCTTCTTTTTTGGCTTCCGCGATCGTCACCTGTTTGCCGGGCTTGAAGGGGATGAGTTTGGAAATACCGTCGCAGAAATTGTATCCCAGATCCAGTACACGCCCGACATCGCGCACAGCCGCCTTGGCGGCCATCGTTCCGAATGTGGCGATCTGGGAAACCGCGTCTTTTCCGTAACGGTCTTTCACATACTGGATGACCTTGTCGCGCCCGTGCTGGCAGAAATCGACATCGAAGTCCGGCATCGAGACCCGTTCCGGATTCAGGAAACGTTCAAAAATCAGATTGTAGGCAATCGGATCAAGGTTGGTAATCAGAAGACAATAGGCGACCAGAGAACCGGCACCCGACCCCCTGCCCGGGCCGACAGGCACTCCATTGTTTTTGGCCCAACGGATGAAATCCGCCACGATCAGGAAGTAACCGGAAAAACCCATCTTGATGATGGTATCGATTTCGTAATTCAGACGTTCATCATAAACGGGACGTCTGGCTTTTCTTTCTTCTTCATCCGGAAACAGAACTTCCAGCCGTTTTTCAAGGCCATGTTTTGCCTCACTCGCCAAAAACTCATCCAGTGTCATGCCATCCGGCGTGGGAAACAAGGGCAATTTATGATGTCCCAGTTCCAGAACCAGATTACAGCGACGTGCGATCTCGACGGAATTCTGCAAGGCACCCGGCAGATCGGCAAACAACTGCACCATTTCCTTTTGAGTCAGAAAACATTGCTGCTCATTGAACAAATGGGCACGTTTCTTGTTGGAAAGGACTTCTCCTTCGGAAATACAGGTTCTCGCCTCATGGGCCCGGAACTGGTCACGTGTCAGAAACTGGACAGGATGTGTCGCGACGACCGGAAGCTGGAGTTTGTCCGCCAACCCGACGGCATGCCGGACATACTGTTCCATTCCCAGCTGGCCAGTCCGCTGTATTTCGATATAGAAATTCCCACGAAAAATCCGTGCCCATTTCAGGGCAAGCTTTTCCGCACTTTCGATATTGGCGGATTCCAGCGCCATGCCGATATCCCCCTGCTTGGCACCTGACAAGGCGATCATCCCTGTATCGGGATGACGGGCGGCCAGTTCTTCCAGCCATTCCGCTCTCACCTCGGCACGCCCCCGATACTGGTTTTCAAGCCATGCCTTGGTCAGCAATTCACACAAGTTCAGGTAACCTGCCCTGTCTTTTACCAGCAACAAAAGCCTGGACGGCTTTTCCCTGTCAACATCGTTGGTGATCCAGACATCGCATCCGGCAATCGGTTTGACTCCTTTCTTGCGTGCGGCCTTGTAGAATTTGATCAGGCCGAACAGATTGGAAAGATCCGTCAGCGCCATAGCGGGCTGTTCATCCCCGGCTGCCGCGGCGACAGCATCATCGACACGAACCAGTCCATCCACGATGGAGTATTCGGAATGAAGGCGCAGATGAACGAATTGCGTATTTTTCATACAGCTATTTACCCCGACTATATTCTTCAATCATATAACAGTCATTTTCGAGCTTTCGGCTTGCCTCCGAGAAGTGCCGCCAACGGCTTCTTCGGCAATCGGGAAACCTGTTCTTCAGGCCGCTTCTCCTCACCTGAGGGTTCTTCAGGAACATAAGGGCGATCAAACCAGGGATCCTGGCTTTTTTTCTCCAGCCCGACCGATTTGTAAGGACTGCGTTCCGAACGCTTGCCACTGCCGGCTGTTTCCGCCTTGTCAATTTTCTCTTTTTTCAGTTCGAAAACGGGAATCGTGAGAAGAGGCAATTTTCTTTTGATCAGCTTCTCGATTTCATTCAGCAGTTTCTCATCTTTTGCCGAACACAGGGAAATCGCTTCACCGGTCGCTCCCGCCCTGCCTGTCCTGCCTATGCGATGGACATAATCTTCAGCCACAAAAGGCAAATCGAAATTGATCACACACGGCAATTCCTCAATATGCAAACCTCTTGCCGCCACATCCGTCGCGACCAGAACGGAAATATTCCCTTCCTTGAAGGCGTCCAGTACCGCCATTCTTTCCGCCTGTGTCTTGTCTCCATGAATGGCGGACGCTTTGAGTCCTTTCTTCTCAAGCTGACGTGCCAGACGTGAAGCACCGGCTTTGGTATTGGAAAAAATCAGTACCTGCTTTTGCTGATGCTGGCGCAACAAATACTCGACTGCTTCGTTTTTATCGGCTTCATCGACGTGGTAAACGGCCTGCTTGACATTGTCTGCCGTGGCATTTTTCCGCGCGACTTCGACAGAAACGGGATTTTCAAGGAAACTTTTTGCCAGTTTCCGGATCTCGCTGGAAAAAGTAGCTGAAAAAAGAAGCGTCTGCCGCTCTTTTGGCAACAAATTGACGATTCGCTGCAAATCGGGAAGAAAACCCATATCCAGCATACGATCCGCTTCATCCAGGACAAGAATATGCGTTTGTCCCAGATTGACATTTTTCTGCTGGATATGATCAAGCAATCTGCCGGGCGTTGCGATCAGGATTTCCGTTCCTGCCCGGAGAATACCGGTTTGCGTCGAAATATCGACACCGCCGAAAACAACCGCCGCACGCAAACGCGTATATTTCGCATATTTCCTGATATCTTCATAAACCTGATCGGCCAGTTCACGAGTCGGCACAAGTACCAGTGCCCTCACCGGATGACGTGCGGGAGACATGCTCGTATTGGCATGGTAAAGCAACGACTGCAAGACAGGCAAGGAATAACCGGCCGTTTTTCCGGTTCCGGTCTGGGCTGCGCCCATGACATCCTTTCCCTCGAGAATGACCGGTATGGCCCGGGACTGGATGGGTGTTGGCGAGCTATACCCCAGATCGTCAAGCGCCTTCAGAAGTTCGGAAGCCAATCCGAAATCCCCGAACTTTTCAGGTGAAGTGCCTGCCAATGCCTTTTGCTGATTTTCTGCCATAACATCCCGAATTCAATAGGTAATTTATTCTGACGGCCATACAGCCGCAGCCGTTTTTTCGCAACGGTTTTTGGAAAAGACATATTGTACGATATACCTTTTCCAAAAACAGGTCCGTCCCGCTCCCCTTCCGCACTTATACCTGTCTTTGACTGGGTCCGCAAGCGGCCCCGTCTCCACCGGCCAGGGCTTTCATAAACAGAAAAAAACCGTCCCGACCGATTTTCCGTATCATGACAGAGACATTCTTCAATTCCTTGCGCTTACAGGCATATAATGAAGCGGTATCCTGTTGGCAAAAACACCGTTTAAAAAATCAGCCAGTTCCGACTATCGGGATTTTTCGGAAATCATGCTAGCCGTTCTGTTACGTTTCGTGAAAAACTGGACCTTGCCGTTGGCCATGCTGGCTGGCGGGATTGGATATCCTGTTTTCATCCATCTGTCGTTTCTGACACCTTACCTCATCTTTACGATGTTGCTGCTGACTTTCTGTAAAGTCCCGTTCGGCGATCTCCGGTTCAAACCCGTACACTTCTGGCTGTTGCTCGTCCAGATCGGTGGCGCCGTTCTCGTTTATCTGCTCCTGAAGCCGCTGAACATTTTTGCGGCGGAAGGCGCTTTTATCTGTGTCATCGCACCGACAGCCACCGCCGCAGCCGTCATCACGGACAAACTCGGCGGAAGTGCCGCCAGCCTGACAAGTTATACACTTTTGGGGAATGTCGGAACCGCCATAGCGGCTCCCCTTCTTTTTCCTCTCGTGCATCCCCTGGGACATGATATCGGATTCTGGATTTCGTTTTTCATCATCCTGAAAAAAGTCTTTCCCCTGCTGATTTGCCCTTTTGTCGCCGCCATGATCCTGAGACGTTTCCTGCCGGCCGTTCACAAACAGCTGACCCGTTACAATGAAACCGCTTTTTATCTCTGGGCGGTTGCCTTGATCGTCGTCATGGCACAAACCGTCAATACGCTTGTGACTGAACCGGAAGACGGCATGACGGAAATCTGGATTGCCCTTGCCGCCATGATCGTTTGCTGTCTGCAGTTTTTCATCGGCAAGAGAATCGGTTCGCGCTACCGGGAACGCATCAGCGGCGGCCAGTCCCTTGGACAGAAAAACACGATTCTGGCAATCTGGATGGCCCATGTTTATATGTCCCCTATTTCCGCCATCGGCGCAGGTTCCTATGTCGTATGGCAAAACATCATCAATTCCTGGCAACTCTGGAAACAGAGAAAAAACGAAGAAGCCGGTCTGGTTGATCCCCATAAGAAAGAAACCTGACGCCTGGCTTTTTGGACAATGGATAATCCGCCTTTTCCCGGGGATATTCCTGTCACATCTGTTTATTTTGGATCAAATCCGTTTCCCGCATATGGGCCCATTCTCTGAATTCATTTCCGGTACATCAGCGATAAAAGAAAATGGACAATATCACTTCCAGTGCGGGCAACCTGCCAAACCGTATAAAGAAGGCATTGATTACACGCTTCAGTCTGCGCATGGACCAGGCCGATGACAGGGAAATCGACAGAAACATCCGCGAAGGACTCGAACTGAACGGCACCTATTTGTGGACACTGATGTGTGCCATTCTGATCGCGTCGATCGGTCTGAATATCAACTCGACAGCTGTCATTATCGGTGCCATGCTGATTTCCCCGTTGATGGGCCCGATTATGGGAATCGGTTATGGTGTCGGTATCTATGATTTCCGGCTGATTCACAAGGCATTCAAGAACCTGGCCATTGCAACCGTTATCAGTTTCATCACTTCCGCTCTTTATTTTTACATCACTCCGCTAAACAGCGTCCAGTCGGAATTGCTGGCCCGAACGTCACCGACCCTCTGGGACTTGCTCATCGCACTTTTCGGTGGACTTGCCGGCATTATCGGAGCCACCCGAAAAGAGAAATCGAACGTGATTCCGGGTGTCGCCATCGCGACTGCCCTGATGCCACCGATCTGTACAGCCGCTTACGGGTTCGTGCATGGCAATACCGGTTTCGTTCTGGGAGCATTTTATCTTTATCTGCTGAACTGTATCTACATCGCGGTTCCGTCCATTCTCATCGTCTGGTTCATCCATCCGGTTGCCCGACGTGAAATCAACGACAAACTCCGGTTCAGATTAAGGCTCTTTCTGTTCTCCACTGTATTCGTCAGCTTTGTTCCCAGCGTTTTCATCGCCGTCAATTTCGTCCATAACCAGGTATTCGACCGCAATGTTTCCGATTTTGTCAGCAAGGAACTGGTTTTCAGCAAAACGTTCCCGATCGATTACAAATCTTCCTACAAGAACAAAACCATTGATGTCGTCCTGGTCGGCAAGCAGCTGGATGAAAACACTATTGCCGAAATTGAAAATACTTTGCCGAAATACGGGCTGGCGGGAACCCGGCTGATTTTCAAACAGGTCGGAATGCATCAGGAAGATATCAATGCCATCAAAACGGCTCTGGCAAAAGATATTCTAGCGGACAATCAGAAAGAAGCGGAAAAGAAAGAACAGATTCTCCAGTCTCTTCAGGCAAACGCCCGGTCAGCAGAAAAGAAAGCCCGGGAAGAAAAGGAAAAGACATATATGAATATGGCAAGGGAAATTTATATTCAATATCCGGAAATCAACGAGGTACTTTTCGCAGACGCCTATGTTTCACGACAAAAGGACAAAAATATCGACCGGATACCTGCCGTTGTCATTATCAGCAAACATACCCTGAAAAAAGACACCCGGACAAAAATCATGAAATGGCTGAGATTCCGTCTGGAAGAAGACCGGACGGAGATGATTTTCATCAATCGCTAATCCATGGCAACTGCAGAGGGCAATATCCTTGTCTTCCGACAATAAAGGCAGACCGGCAAAAATTCTGTTCCTGCCCCACATTCAAACGGCAGAAAAGATACCAGACCACTTCATCTGCAAGATGGAAAAAAACTGATCTCAGCCTGATAAACCATCCAAAAAACATAGCAGAACGGCAAGATAAGGAAAATCTCTTGCAAACAGGACATTTTTGCTTCTATAATCGCGCTATTCAAAAAATGAATAGCGCTGCACTGTGTCTGTAAAGCCGGGAAACCAATCCCTTTTACAAGCTTTCAATCCACAAGATTCTCCCTGTAACAGTTCAACACGCCCACTCTTTCGAAAAAGAGACAGAACAGTTTTGCCAGTAAATGTCCGATTGTCAAGTTTATGGTTGCACAAATTTACAAAAACATCGTTACCGAAGCACTGCATTCCATTGTCAATAACGAGGTTGTTGACTGTGCCATTGGCGACAGAACCGTTGCGGTCGAAAGCGACCGTGGCACAGGTATAGCCATGCTTTACGCGAAAAGCAACCGGAGTCGCAAACAACTGGACGATATCGAACAATCGGTACGTACCATGACTCTGGAATCTCTCGTCGGTACCTATCTTGAAGACGATCCTTTTTACGCCTCGATAGGACTTGCCGCGATCAATTCCCTGCTGATCGAAAAAAGCGATACTCCTGCCCCCGATTACCAGAATGCTTTCCTGCACGACAACCCGCCTGTACATCTCGGATTGGTCGGCTATTTTGCACCTGTTGTGCATCTTGCAAAAAAACATGGGCAGAAACTGAGCGTTTTCGAATTGCGGGATATCCCTGACACGTTCCGTCCCGAGGATGCCGAAAAAGAAATGCCATCCTGCGATGTTGTGATTCTTACCGGCTCGGCATTTTCCAACAGAAGCATCCATCACTACTTTCCCTGTATATCAGCCCGTGCCGAAGCTTACATTCTCGGCCCGAGCACCCCTATGGCGGATTGTCTCGGACGCTTTTTTCTCGGAAGCAGCCGCATCTTGCGCAACAAACCGGTTTTCGATGCCATCCGCAACAACGCCAGTTGCGGAAGTTTGCGCCAATGGATGGAAAAAACAGGCCGGGTATCACAAAAACAAAGGATACAGAAATGATTATCGCCATTACGGGCTCACGCGGGAAAGGAAAAAGCTTCACTCTTGAAAAAATCGCCAAATCCCTGCGTTCCAAAACAACAAGTCTTGGCGGAGTCATCAGCCGCAGTATTGTCCGGGGTGAAAACCATCATGGATACGAATTGCTCTGTGTGGGCTCAGGCCGCTCGCTTCCCCTGGCCACGCCCTGTCAAAACACGGGTACTTCCTCTTCCGGCAGCACCATCCGTTTCGGAGCATACCGCTTTTTTACAGAAAGCCTGCAATTGGGCAACCGGACAATTTCGGAAGATCTGGGAAAAAACTGTCTGTTTATCGATGAAGTCGGCCGGTGGGAAATGGAAGGGGGAGGCTGGAGCAGAAACCTCGATGCGATCAGAAACAGAAAACTGCCGACTTTAATCGGAATACGACGCGGGCTTGTACAGCTCGTTTCGTACAAATGGAAGCTCGACATCTCTTCCATATTCGATCTGGACACAATGAGTTTTCAATACGTGGCAAATGAAATTCTGAAAAAACTGGATGAAACACCGACAACAAAAAACTGAAGGACCCACAAGAAAAATGAAAATCAAGAAAGGAATCAAAAAACCGCTTTGCCTCGCCATGATGCTGCTTTGCGAAACGGCACCGCTTTTTGCCGCCGATTTGGATATGCCGGAAATCCAGCTTGAAAACGTCACTATTACAGACAGGCTGGATACCACAACCTACCTGACCCAAACCGATTTCGAACGCAAATCCGCCAACAATCTGTGGGAAGCCGTCAAAGGCGTTCCCGGTGTATTTCAGGGAGAATCCGCCGGACGCGGGGAAGATACCATTACCATCCGGGGATCAAGCCGTTATCAGATCGGCATGTATGTTGACGATATTCCTGTCGCAACGGCATACCGGAACGAATGGGCTGCCGACAATGCCTTGCTGTTCGATCTTGAATCCGTCGATATCGCCAAAGGTTTTTCGTCTCCGCTTCTCGGAAGCAATAACGGGCTGGCGGGAACAATCAATCTCAAAACGGCGAAACCGGTCAAAAATCTGGATTTCAAGGCCAAATATACGAATTATTTCGACAGCCATACCAACGATCAGGGACGTCTGATGGGATTCTCTCTGGGGACACGGCAGGAAAAGTTTTACGCGAAAATCAGCGCTGTTGAAAACCGGCGGGACTTCTACCGGCTTTCCGGCGATTTCGGCGGAGGCCGTTATCAGGATAAGGGACGACGCGTCAATTCAGACTACCGTAACCGGAGCGTCAACGCGATTGTCGGCTTCACCCCGACAAGGGATATCGATGTCATGTTCGGTTATACCGCCCAGCGCTACGAAAGAGGACAGCCGATCAATGCAAGCCCTGACGCACCAGATATCGGCAACAAAGGCAATCAAACCCGGGCATGGCGCTGGCCGATTTACGATACAGACCGTCTCTACATGAATGCCAGCTGGAATATCAATGAGAAAGCGAAAGCCCAATTCATCGCCTATTATGACAAACATAAAGACAAGACCTACGGTTATCAAGATGCCGACTATTCCATTCGTGATCTGAGTGGCGACACGTTATACGACCAGTATACTGCCGGCGCGCAAATCAAGCTGGATTACGCGTTCAACAGCCAAAACAAACTGGCCACATCGCTCGGCTACAGAAACCTGTCCCACAAAGGCTATAACTGGACAGACGACAATGCGAAATATCTCACCGACAACATCAAGGAAAATTACTGGGATGCTGGTGCCGAATATACGCTCAAAGTATCCGATCCGCTCACGCTCGTCATGGGCGGAAGCTATACCTGGGTTGATCCGGACAGGGCGAATACCTACGAATTTGGGGAAAGCGCATCTCGCATGAACGTATCCGGATTGTCGGAAGATCTTTTCACATGGCAAATCGGTGCATTTTACGATATCCGGAAAAACGATCAGGTCTATGCCACCGTCGCGCGAAAATCCCGTATCGGCACCATGCGTGAGCGTTTCATGGGATTCAGGAACGACGCGGCCATGCCGACCAGCGGCGATCTCAAACCGGAAAAAGCACTTCACTATGAACTGGGATACCGTGGCAAACCTGTAGACAAGCTCAAACTGAACGCCAGCATGTTCTATAGCGATTACAGCAATCTCATCATCTCGACCAGTGACAAGAATAAAAACACCTATTTCACCAACGCCGACAAGGCAGGGATTTTCGGTATTGAAATGGCTGCGGAATACCTGTTCAGTCCGGGTCTTAGTGCCGGAATGACTTACAGCTATATGGACTGGGATACGCGAGGCAGTTCTGCGGACTATATCACGTTCACGCCCAAACACAGCGGTTCGGCCTATCTGGTCTTTTCGCCGATGGAACACGTTTCCATCATCCCGGAACTTTACGTGACCGACCACTTCTATTCGAGTTCCAGCACCGGCGATGATGTCCTGTCTCCAGGATTTGCCACGTTCAATCTGAAAGCGATTTACGAACCCAGGGACAACTATTCCTTTGAGGTAGGTGTACAGAATCTCTTCGATAAAAATTATTACTACACATATGGATACCCACAGGCGGGGATGACGCTTTTCGCCGGAATGACCGTCAAGTATTGATAAACCAACCCCGGCTCCATGCACAATGAAAAACCCGTTCACGGAGCCTTCTCATTTTTCCGAAACAGACTGGCAATGAGATTTTTTATTGCGATTTTCTTTTTGTTGCAAACCGTACTGGCATTTGCGGCCGAGAAACTTCCTCGTGTTTATGGCGCAACCTTTCCATCCAGTTTCGCGTTATATGTATTCCACCCCGATTTGCTTGCGGGATGGAACGGCCCGTTGCGGGAGTATGAAAAAAAATATATCCCAGAAAAATACCAGCAGTTACCTGTTCTGGGAGGCTGGTACGGAAAAGGCATGATCCCTGACCGGGAAATCCTGCTGAAAAGTCATCCGGATGTCGCATTCCTTCTGACCGGTGACAGAGCACAAAGCAACGATATCGTTACCGCATTCGAACAGATGAAAATTCCGCTAATCACCACGCGCAGCGTGACAATGGAAGACAACATCAGCATGTTCCGCTATCTCGGCAAAACTTTCCGTCAGGAAAAGCGGGGAAACGCACTGGCCGACTATGGGCAGAAATCGCTGGACAAGGTCGCCCGCATGTTGAAAAACCTGCCAGAAAACCGCCGGATACGTGTTTATATGGCACAGGATGCGGATGGTCTGGCAACGACTTGCGACCAGTCGACACGCTCCAGGGCAATCTGGCTGGCAGGAGGAAAAAACGTCCATCAGTGTCCTCATGAAATGCACGAATCCATCACACGGATTTCCTTTGAACAAATCATGAATTACGATCCCGATGTCATTTTGGTGAACCATCCTGCCCTGCAAAAACGTTTTTTCCGGGAAAACCGCTGGAAAGCATTGAGGGCCGTGCGCGAAGGACATGTCTATTTCGTCCCGCACGAACCATTCAGCTGGCTCGACAGACCGGCATCTTTCATGCGGTTCATCGGCATTCAATGGTTGGCGACCAAACTGCATCCCGACCTGTGCCAGATCGACATGACGGAAGAAACAAGGCAATTTATCAGGCTTTTCTTCAAAAGCGATCTTTCTCCGGAAGCGACAAGGAAAATTCTGAATCCATGAAAAAATATACGTTGTCTGTACTTTCCGTCCTGTTGATCGCGACTATGGTGTGCATGTTGTTCACAGGACGGTTCAATGAATTGACCCCTGCCGCCCTGTATGACCTTATACGCAGTCTCGTTCTTGACTATCCCCTGTCGCCATTACAGGAAAAACAGTTTATCACCCTGTCCTATATCCGGCTTCCACGCATTCTGGCAGCCATACTGGTCGGCGCGGCTCTTGCCGTATCGGGAACATGCTACCAATCCCTGTTCATGAATCCGCTGGTTTCCCCCGGAATCCTCGGTGTTCTTGCCGGAGCGTCATTCGGAGCGGGAACCGGAATTGTCCTTTTCGACAATTCCCTCATCGCCACCCAGATTTTCGCTTTTCTCTTCGCCTGTTGTGCGGTCGGATTCGCCCTGTTCTTTTCCATTTTCCTCCGCTGGCGTTCATTACTGATTCTGCTGCTCGGCGGCATGATCAGTGCATCGCTTTTCACATCCCTGACCGCTTTCATGAAATTTCTGGCAGATCCCGATACCCAGCTGCCGGATCTGACTTACTGGCTGATGGGATCATTCGCGAAAGTGGAATCCGAAACCGTTTTATGGGTCGGTATTCCCATGACCACACTGATTCTGTATCTGTGCCTGCAGGGAAAAACCGCCAACATTCTCAGTATGGGAGATGACGAGGCATTGTCGATGGGAATTCCTGTCGGGTGGGCACGACTGAAAATCATCACCTGTGCGACGCTGTTAAGCGCTTTCAGCGTTGTACAGGCAGGAATTGTAGGATGGATCGGACTGGTTATCCCTCACATTGTCCGCTTTCTTGTCGGCCCGGACAACCGGGTGCTTTTACCTGCCTCCGCCATGACAGGCGCCATATTCCTGCTGATAACCGACAGTATCGCCCGAACAATTTTCACGGCGGAATTGCCCGTTGGGGTATATACCTCCCTGGTCAGTCTGCCCATATTCGCCATCACCCTTTATACCAACAGGAGAAGCTGGAGATGATTGAAATCAGATCGTTTTCCTTTTCCTATGTCAAACAGAGGCATGCCATCGATGATCTCTCGCTGACGATACGGCCGGGTGAAATCGTGAATATTCTCGGACCAAACGGAAGCGGAAAATCCACTCTTTTAAAGGCGATGCTGGGACTGTTGCCTGTCCGTAAAGGTTCAATCGCTATTGATGGACAGGATATTGCCGATATGAGTCATGTCGATCTGGCCAAACGGCTCAACTATGTCCCCCAGCAACATCATGGTGTTTTCAATTACCGTGTGATGGACATAGTCATGATGGCAAGGACATCGGGTTCGCCATGGCTCGGATATTCGGCCAAAGATTACCGGATCGCCCGTCAGGCACTGGAAAAAATACGTATGACGCACTTTGCCGACCGCCCTTATCTTGAATTGAGCGGAGGTGAACGGCAACTTGTTATGATTGCCCGCGCTCTCGCCCAGGGCGGACAGTATTTCATCATGGATGAGCCGGTCACCGGACTTGATTACGGCAACCAGTTCCATCTGCTGGAAACCATCCAGTCACTTGCGTCTTCTGTCACAGGTGATCACGCTCCGGCTTTTATATTGACCACCCATCACCCCGAACATGCCCGGTTTCTGGGAGGAAGAGCCATCCTCATGAGTCAGGGACACATTATCGCAGATGGTGCATCAAGAAAAATCATCACCCCGGAAGCGATATGTTCTCTTTACGGGCTTTCCCCGACAGTCCTGGAAAAACTTTCTTCTTTTAACGGAAAAAAATATGAACTGGCTAGCCACCCTGGTTGATTACGGAATCATCGGTATTTTATTGTTGCTTTCCATACTGGTCGTCACACTGGCGACGGAACGGTTTCTTTTTTTCAGACGACTTGATCCGGCCCAATACACGTCCAGAAACGTCCTTGAGCTGCATTTGTCGAGGAACATGCATCTCATCGGCACTATTGCCGGCAATACCCCCTATGTGGGATTACTCGGTACCGTGCTCGGAATCATGATGACGTTCCATACCATCAGCACATCTTCCCATATGGAAACGGAAGCCATTATGGTCGGTCTTTCCCTCGCGCTGAAAGCCACGGCAATCGGCCTTGTGGTTGCCATCATTGCCGTTGCCTTGTACAACCTGCTCGTCCGCAAGACAAAAGACATCCTGCTTCAATGGGATATCCGCCATGAAAGATAGTTTTACGGAAATAAACATCATCCCTCTTGTGGATATCATGCTCGTCCTGATCGTCATCATCCTGATGACAGCCAGTTTCATCACGACAAAAAGTCTCAGGGTTAACTTGCCCGAAGCGCAATCGTCACAGGCCATGCCCCGTCAGCATATCCGGCTGGAAATGGCACAGGACGGTTCTCTTGCAATGCAAGGAAAACAGATAACTTTGGATGAACTCGCCACTTATCTGTCCGGCAGAAACCGGGAAGACGATATTCTGATCAGCGCCGATCAGAATGTCACCCTGCAACGGTTCATTCACGTGCTGGACTATCTCAAAAAAGAAAATTTCAGCCATATCAGTGTACAGACACGGAAATGAACCGCTATATAAAAAGTCTTGTCCTGTCCGTCGCCCTGCATTCGCTGGCCGTAATTATTTTGCTGATCCTGTTTTACAGTCCGTTCCGTCCATCCCGTGATATCGTCACAGTCGACTTTTCTTCAATCGGGTATCTGTCGTCAGAAATGAACGGGCATCCCGGTGAAGGTTCGGGCTCATTGCGAAAAACCGGAACATCTTCCGGTTCCGAATCAGGCATTGCCGATATGCACCACCCCAGAACCGTGACTTCTTCCCGAAAACCTGAAAAGACGGCAACCCGTCCGAAACGAAACACAATAACAAAAACTTTTCCGGAAACCGTCCCGGTATCTCCCGAAAAGAAATATCCGCATACGTCAAAACCTTCTCCCGGTCAGACTGCGGAAACGGAAAGTACCTCCTCACAGGCGAAGGAAAAAACTGTACCGAACGATACGCGCAAAAATACCGGAAACGGTACCGGCGAAAACTCGGGCACACCTGACAGTACCGGATCAGGAACCGGCGGCGGGAACGGGAACGGGAACGGGAACGGGAACGGCAATGGCAATGGCAATGGCAATGGCAATGGCAATGGTACCGGAAAAAACACGGTCCAGAATTACATATCCCACCATTACGGTTATATCGTCCGACATATCAGACAACATCTGGTTTACCCGGAAAAAGCCAGAAGAATGGGAATAACCGGTACGGCAATCTGTGAATTCATCATCATGAAAGACGGGAATATCAAGGAACTGCACCTGAAAGAAACCAGTGGTTATGCCTCTCTGGACGAAGCGGCCCGCCAAGCCATCAAACATGCCAGCCTTTTCCCCAAACCTCCCGTCGCCGCCCGAATAATCGTACCGGTCACGTTTTCACTCAAATAAAAACAGGACATCAAAACAGCAAGAAACCATATCATCCAACAAATGGAAAATCTTTCATCATGAATCCCAAAAAACATACCCAAAAAGAAACCGGTCTCGTGACCGGATTGCTGTGCCGCCACATATTTCTCGATGAACAAGGCCAGGAATATTCCGTCAAACGCCCGATTGACGGCAAAGCCTTTCTGGGCAGACACGGCATCGAGGGGCAACAGGAAAAAGAATACTATGACGATTGCGAAAACGCTCTCCTGCATTACGCATACGATCATTATGAATACTGGCGACAAATGTTGCCCGAGTCTGAACAATTACTCCACCATCCCGGAGCATTCAGTGAAAACATCTCTGCTCTGGGTATGACAGAACATACTGTCTGTATCGGAGACATTTTCCGGATCGGCCAAGCGGAAGTTCAGGTGTCGTATGGTCGCGAAGCCTGCCATACCATGAACGAACGTTTCGGAAAACCGGACATGGCTCGGGAAATGCACAAACATTCACGCAACGGCTGGTTTTACCGGGTACTGAAAGAAGGACATACACAAGCAGGCGATACCATCGTTCTGCTCGAACGCCCCCGACCTGACTGGACACTTGCACGAATACAGGATTGTCTTTTCGGAAAATCGATGGAACGACAGACTCTCCAGGTACTAAGCCGGCTTCCGGAACTGGCTGCGGCGTGGAAGAACATTTTCGCAAAACGTCTTGAAACCGGCAAACCGGAAGAGAATGCTTACTGACCTTCTTCTGACCGGAACAAAAGAAGTTCTGCAAGAAATCTTGAACCATCCGATCATTTCCGGATCGATGAAAACACGGAAAAAACAGATAGTCTGTGAATCTGTTTTTTCCATATAGAAACCGAAATATACCGGCAAAACGGAAACCGACAACTCAAACGGTCGTATTGTCCACATCAGAGAGGATGGTTTAAACTGCTCATCCCGATAATACAAACATATTTCATACAGGAACATCATGAGCAAGGAAGGAAATTTTTCCGGAAAAATCGCGATGGCGAAAAAAAGAATCGCCAATGCGCTGACAGAATACGCTATCAATTGGAATAACCTGCAAGGCAGCCTAGACAGAGAGGATTTAAATGGATTTCTGAAAATCTGGAAAGAAGAATTCGATGCACTGAAAAAACCGGTATCCCTGGAAACGCAACTTTTTCAACTGGCCAATCTGCTCAGCAACCTGGAAATCCAGCAAGATATGCTCCGTTCGGGAAAGAACTGGAAAAAACTGACAGAAGATCAGGACATGGATACCACATTACCGCCCGAGTTGGCCGCAATAAAAAATACGATCGATACCATTCCGACGGAATGAGGAACTGTTCGGCTGGCGTAACCGGACCCGAACAGTTGCGGACCCACAATCATAACTTCTTGCAGGACACGGCCTGTGTCCGCTGTTTTACCGTCGTGATATATGCTGAGAAAAGCCTGTGAAAAAGACATTTCGAGAATCGCGGAAATCCTGATATTCGCCAAACGGGTTTCTTACCGGCCTATCTTCGAAAATGACGAGGTTTCTTTCAATTCCATGCAGGTATTGACTGAGGCTGAAAACCTGAAACAGCCTCATATGCTGGATAATGTTTTCGTCTACGATGATGGTATCGTCAGAGGCATGATGAAGAGGGAATTTCGTGGAAAAGAACTGAAATTGTGTGAGCTTTTCATCGATCCTTTCTTCCAGAACCTTGGTATTGGAAAGAAAATCCTGACATCTCTTGTCAGTGAAGCCCGAAACAATGGCTGTTTGCGCATTTACATGTGGGTACTCGAAAAAAATGCCCGCGCCAGAAACTTTTATGAAAAATATGGCTTCGTTTTTTCAGGCATCAGGGAAGAATTCGCCAATACCGGACGCTATAAAATGAAGTACATCATGCCCCTTGACTGAAAAATGCAGATGGATGCCGTTGTCCGCTGGCCTGTTTCTCTTTCACGGATACAACAGCCCTCTTCCGATCAATCCACGCATACCTGATCCGCAACCACCGCATACCGGTTGCGACACAAGTTCCCGATCAGTATCCCGGATCTTTCTCCGTAAACTTTTCCCCTATTATCCGGTTTTATCTGTATTGTCTTTAATCAGAAATAAGCGGAACGCCGTGCCGCTTTATAGAATGATACAGAATGGACGAAAACGACGTCGCCTTCCATGGCAACCTGATATGGTTATGTCCGGATCCAACAAAAACACGGCAACAACTTCGAAAACACATGACACAAGACAAACTCATCGGTCCCGGAAAAACATTTCTTATCAATACCTTATCCAACCAGAGCATCCTGGCTATCCTCGCTTTGCTGGCTATATTGGCCATTGTCTTCATCGTTTTGCGACTGAAACGATTCCGCAACAATATGCCATTGCACATCGTGCGTGTCTCTATCGCTTTTTTTTCACTTTATCTAACAGGCAAACTGCTCTCACAGTTCATTGAATTGCATGACATTTCAATAGTCACACCAAAAGAAATCAATTTCCTGTTTCTGGTCGCCATCGTCGCACTTGCCATCAGGGAATGCTTCCTTTTTGCAGATCACTTCAGAAGACATCTGGAAAATACCGGAAAAAATGCCACTTCGGCACAAATCATTACCCGGGTTATAAAAATCGTGTGCGCCATTTCCATTCTGCTCATGTTCGGTGAACAATTCGGCCTGAGCTTTGCCGGATTATTGACATTCGGAGGAATAGGCGGGATTGCCATCGGTCTGGCGGGAAGAGATATTCTGAGCAATCTCTTTTCGGGAATCATGATCTATTTCGATCGTCCCTTCAATATCGGTGACTGGATCCGGTCACCGGATCGCAATATTGAAGGAACGGTTCTTGAAATCGGATGGAGAACCACAAAAATCATGACGTTCCAGAACCGCCCGCTTTATGTCCCGAACTATATATTTTCCACAATATGTGTGGAAAATCCGGGAAGAACACGAAACTGGCGCATCAAAACTTCCATAGGCATTCTTTGTGAAGATGTCGACAAAATAAAAGTTATCGTCGGCCAAATCCGGGATATGTTGAAAAAGAACGATAATATTGACCAGAGCCAGACCTTGCTGGTGAATTTCAATCAGATCGGAGATTTTTCCCTCAACATTCTCGTTTATTGTTTCACGAAAACGACTGTCTGGAGTGAATGGCTGCAAATACAGGAAGACGTTTATCTCGAAATCATCAACATTGTCCAGAAAAACGGTTCTGACCTGGCATATCCCACCCGCAAGGTTTTTCTGGAACAGATGGCGAAGCAATAAGCAGTTCCGATAAACGAAAAGACACAAATCATGAACAAAACCGTATGGTACAAATGATTTTCCGCACACAAGGACACAGGAATATCCCGAGCATCATATACAAAAAACACCGTACAGCTTTACAATGAAAAATGAAAACCGGTGACGAACTGCGCCACATATCAGATGAAGTCCCCGTCTCCGGTCAAAGGAAAAAAACCGGCAAAAAAAAGTCTTGCCTCCGACAGTCAAATGTCGGAACACCTGACACCGATTTTTTTAGGAAAATACCTTGA
Organism: Oxalobacter aliiformigenes; assembly: GCF_027116575.1. Classification (GTDB taxonomy): domain Bacteria; phylum Pseudomonadota; class Gammaproteobacteria; order Burkholderiales; family Burkholderiaceae_D; genus Oxalobacter; species Oxalobacter aliiformigenes. The sequence continues at coordinate 1,960,042 of NZ_CP098252.1, forward strand.
CGAGTTTATCCGGATAAAAATTGCAAGACCGGGGGAAAACAAAAAGATGAAAGCATGGCAACATGCCGAAATAGTCAAGCCCTATACCCACCTTGTCCTGAGAAAATTGCAGAAAAACGCAAAACTGCGACAAACGTTTTGAAACCATTTGTCACAAATTTGTCCCATTATGAAAAAATGGGATGGTTTCCATACGTGACAAAAACTGCATAATTATTTGATTATTGGCGGAAAGGGAGGGATTTGAACCCTCGATACGGGGTTACCGTATACCGGATTTCGAGTCCGGCGCATTCGACCACTCTGCCACCTTTCCGTTTTTGAACTGCCAGAGAATCAGGCTCGCAATTATAACAGGAATCGTCAAGGATTCATAACTATTATGCCCCCGTTTTGTTCCTTCTTTCCATGCGTGTCTTATAATAAATGTTTCTCATCTTTATTTGAACAGACATATCACAATGGCAAAAATTTATATCAAGAATGCCGAACAGATAGAAGGTATCCGGAAAGCGAGCAAACTGGCTGCCGAAGTGCTTGATTACGTTGCACCATTTGTCAAACCGGGGGTCAGTACAGGGGAACTGGACAAATTGTGTCATGAATTCATCACAGATCATGGCGCTGTTCCGGCCCCTTTGAATTATTGCCCGCCCGGATATACCCCGTATCCCAAGGCGACCTGCATTTCCCTGAACGATGTGGTGTGTCACGGTATCCCCAATTTCAACAAGCTGCTGAAAAAAGGGGATACACTGAATATCGACATTACTGTCATCAAGGACGGCTATTACGGCGATACCAGCCGTATGTATTTCGCCGGCGAACCGTCCATTATGGCAAAACGTCTGTCCAAAATCACTTATGAATGCATGTGGCTGGGTATCAATGAAGTCAAGCCCGGCGCGCATTTCGGCGATATCGGATACGTCATCCAGCAATATGCGGAGGATGCCGGTTACAGTGTTGTCCGGGAATTTTGCGGTCACGGCGTCGGTATCGAATTCCACGAAGAACCGCAGGTTCTGCATTACGGCCGTCGAAATACAATGGATGAATTGAAGCCTGGCATGATTTTCACCATCGAACCGATGATCAATGCGGGCGGAAAAGCGATCCGTTCCATGCCGGATGGCTGGACAATCAGAACAAAAGACCGCAGCCTGTCCGCCCAGTGGGAGCACACCATTCTGGTGACCGATACAGGTTATGAGGTTCTGACTGTTTCACCTGATATGCCGTCACCGCCACATTTCATCAGAAACAATCATTGAAAACCGTGACGGATCATATCGACAATTCGCTGAAGAAACGTCTGGTTTCATTACGGAATGCCGCAATCGAAGAGTACAGGACGGACTTTCATCCGCAGCGTCTGCTTAAAACCCTGTGCAGGAATGTCGATAAAATATTGATTGACGCATGGAACGAAACCGGTCTGTCTTCCGAGCATGTGTTGATTGCCGTCGGCGGTTATGGTCGCGGCGAGCTTTATCCCTACTCGGATATTGATGTTCTGATTCTGTTGAACCGGAATCCGGACAGCGATTTGCAGCAAAAGCTTGAATCACTTATCCAGACATTCTGGTCTCTGGGACTGACTATTGGACACAGTGTCAGGACGATTGATGAATGTCTGGAGGAATCGGCACATGATATCACGATCCAGACCAGCCTTCTGGAAGCCCGTTATATAACCGGTAGCCGGCGTCTGTTCAGACAAATGAAAGAACGCTACGACGCCCAGATGAATGCACAGGCGTTTTTTATCGCGAAAATGCTGGAAACCCGGCAACGTCATGTCAAGATGGGTGACACGCCATACAGCCTTGAACCGAACTGCAAGGAGAGTCCGGGCGGATTGCGGGATCTTCAGGTTATTTTATGGGCGGCAAAAGCTGCAAAACTGGGGAATTCATGGAACGAACTGGCGCAACGTGGCCTGATTACGGCTTCCGAGGCACAACAACTGAGAAAAAAGGAAAGAGCGTTCAAGGATATCCGGATCCGTCTGCATATTCAGGCGCAACGATGTGAAGACAGACTTCTGTTCGATTTGCAAATGCCGGTCGCCGAGACATTCCGGTTCAGGAAAAAAGGAAAGATTCTGGACCGGCGTGCAGCCAGTGAATGCATGATGCAACGTTATTACCGGGCTGCCCATACTGTCACCCAGCTCAATACGATTCTGCTGCAGAACTTGCAGGCCCGTCTGTTTCCGAAGCCTTATCTTCCAGTTCGAATCAACGACCGTTTCAATGAAGTCAATAACCTGGTCGACATTACGGACGACAAGGTTTTTCTCGAACATCCCTCTTCCCTGCTCGAAGTGTTTTATCTGTTATGCCAGCGCTCCGACCTGAAAAACATGACGGCACGTACCCTCCGTGCCATGTGGCACGCCCGCATTCACATTGACCGGAATTTCAGAAGCGATTCGACCAACCAGTCGTTTTTCCTCCGCATTCTGAAATCGCCCCGTTTCGCCGCCAGGGCGCTGCAACACATGAACGAGTTGGGAATCCTCGGCAGGTACTTGCCCAATTTCGGAAAAATCGTGGGGCAAATGCAACACGATCTCTTCCATCAGTACACTGTCGACCAGCACATTCTGACGGTTATCGCCAATCTGCACCGGTTTTCACTTGCCGAGTATGCACATGAAAATCCGCTTTGCAGTCAACTGATGACCAGTTTCGACAAACCCTGGCTTCTCTACGTCGCCGCACTGTTTCATGATATCGCCAAAGGCCGTGGCGGCGATCACTCCTTGCTGGGAACGAACGATGCCAGAAGATTCTGCAAGCAGCACCGTCTGAGTCCTGACGATACCGAACTGATCGTTTTTCTGGTTCGGGAACATCTGACCCTGTCGCAAGTCGCCCAGAAAAAAGACTTGTCCGATCCGGAAGTTATCCGCCAATTCGCCGAACGGATCAAAGATGAACGCCATCTCACCGCCCTGTATCTTCTGACGGTGGCCGATATACGCGGAACCAATCCGCAGATATGGAATGCATGGAAAAGCAAGCTGCTGGAAGATCTGTTGCATCTGACTTTGCGCGTGCTTGGAGGTGAAGAGATTTCCGTCGACCACGAACTGAAAAAACGCCAGAAAGAAGCTCTGGCGACATTGCGTCTGTACGGTCTGCCTGAATATGCCCATGAGGAATTCTGGAAACAGCTGGATATCGTTTATTTCCTGAGACACGATGCATCGGATATCGCCTGGCAGACCCGGACACTATACTGGCGTGCGAATTCATCCGAACCCATCGTCAAATGCCGTCTCTCGCCGATCGGCGAAGGACTGCAGGTCACGGTCTATATGCTTGACCGCGCCGATTTGTTTGCCCGGATATGCAGTTATTTCGACAGAAAGAACTTCAGTATTCTTGATGCGAAAATCCACACGACGATCCACGACTACGCATTGGACACTTTTCTCGTAACCCGGCAAGGTTTTGAAAAAAATTACCGTGACATCATTACACTGGTCGAGCATGAGTTGACGGAACTGCTGAAGTCGCAACACATATTGCCACCGCCTTCCAAGCCGCACCTGTCGCGTAAATCACGATCTTTCCCCATTTCGCCGACGCTGGATCTGAGACCGGATGCCAGCGGCAAGTGTTTTGTCCTGTCCATTACAGCCAATGACAGAACCGGACTTCTGTATTCCATCGCACAGGTTTTCAGCCGGTACAAGGTGAACCTGCACACGGCGAAAGTCATGACACTGGGAGAACGGATTGAAGACGTTTTCCTGATCGACAGCGAAATGCTTCAGCATCCTCGCGCGCAGATTCAGTTCGAAACGGATATGATCGACATTTTGAAAGTTTCATGAATTTTCATCTGATATACCATGAATGAACCGGTCCGTCTTTCCAAGCGCATGTCTGAACTGGGAATCTGTTCCCGGCGTGAAGCCGATGAATGGATCGAACGTGGATGGGTTATGGTTGACGGGAAGGTCATCTCCCAGTTGGGCAGCAAGATATTGCCTGACCAGAAAATTACCGTGCGCAAACAGGCTTCTCTCGAGCAGTCGAAAAAAGTCACCATTCTGATCAACAAACCGGTCGGTTACGTCAGCGGTCAGGCAGAAAACGGATACAAACCGGCTGTTTCTCTGATTAACGAAACGACTCACTGGAAAAACGATCCGTCAAAAGAGAAATTCAGGCCATCGCAATTGCGCAGTCTGGTACCTGCCGGAAGGCTCGATATTGATTCGGTCGGTCTTCTGGTATTGACACAGGACGGCCGTATCGCCAGGCAGTTGATCGGGGAAAATTCGACAACGGACAAGGAATATCTGGTACGGGTCAAATACCTGAAGCCGGGAAGACTTCCCGACAGTGATCTCCGGCTTTTAAGACATGGATTGAAACTGGATGGAAAACCGCTTTTGCCGGCCAAGGTCCATTGGCAAAACGACGACCAGTTACGTTTCGTATTGCGTGAAGGGAAAAAAAGACAGATCCGGCGGATGTGCGAAGCGGTCGGCCTGAAAGTCATCGGACTGAAAAGAATCCGTATCGGTCAGGTCAGACTGGGGGACTTGCCTCCCGGACAATGGCGGTATCTTGGGGCCGGCGAAAAATTCTGATTCCTGCAGAACCGCTGTTTGCCTGCCCCGTCTGATGCCGTATCATCAATCCTCCGGATCATCGTCCTCGTCAAACGCATCCGAAAAACCGAACAGATCCAGATCAAGCATCCTCATCGGATAGAGGATGCCATCCAGATGATCACATTCATGCTGGACGACTCTGGCGTGAAAACCGTCCGCGTCCCTGCTGATCCGGTTGCCGAACTGATCAAAACCCTCATAATGTATTTTCTTCCATCTTGGAACAACCCCTCTCATGCCGGGTACTGACAGGCAACCTTCCCACCCTTCATCGATTTCATCGGTCAAGGGGCGAATGACCGGATTGATCAGAACGGTTTTGGGAACGGGAGGGGCATCCGGATACCGATTATTTTCATCGTATCCGAATATCACCACCCTTTTCAGCACGCCGATCTGGGGAGCCGCCAGCCCTGCCCCGTCGGCGGCATGCATGGTTTCGAACATATCCGAAACCAGTTCATTCAATTCCGGCGTATTGAACTGTCCAACGGGTTCGGACTCTCTCAACAATCGGGAATGCCCCATTTTCAGAATTTTTCGTACTGCCATACTCTCTATTCCGCCAAATTGATTCTGCTCAGAAAATGTCTGAAATCTTCCTTGACCTCCGGATGTCTCAATCCCATCGTCACCGTGGCTTTCAGATATCCCACCTTGGATCCGCAATCGAAACGCTGGCCAGTGAAATGATAGGCACACACGTCTTCCCGTTCGATCAATCCGGCAATTCCGTCTGTCAACTGGATTTCGTCTCCCGACCCCTTTTCCAGTTTCTCCAGACATTCGAATATGCCGGGATTGAGAATATATCGTCCGACAACCGCCAGTGTGGAAGGCGCTCTTTCAGGGGCCGGTTTCTCGACAATGGCATTTACAAATTCCAGATTGGTGCGATAAGGGGAGGTATCGACGATACCATACTGCCCTGTATTTCTGCGGTCTACCTCCTGGACAGCCAGTATGTTTCTGGATTCCTTTTCGTACAACTGAACCATCTGCTTGAGAACCGATGGCTGGTTTTCCCCAACTGTCATGAAATCATCGGCCAGCAAAACGGCAAAGGGTTCATTTCCGACGACAGGCCGTGCACATAATACGGCATGTCCCAGCCCAAGCGGCTCGACTTGCCGAATATAAATGCAATTGACATTTTTCGGCAAAATTTTCTGGATATGTTCAAGCAGCTTGAATTTGCCTGCCGCCTCAAGTTCCGTTTCCAGTTCATAGGCCTTGTCAAAATGATCTTCAATAGCCCGTTTGTTCCGGCCTGTAATGAAAATCAGCTCATTGATTCCCGCTGAAACAGCTTCCTCAACGGCATATTGGATCAACGGCTTGTCAACGATAGGAAGCATCTCTTTTGGCTGCGCTTTTGTAGCAGGCAAAAAACGGCTCCCGAAACCGGCAACCGGAAATACCGCTTTAGTTATTTTCGTCATTTTTTACCAATTGCATAAATTCATTCTCATCTAAGATACGAATTCCCAATTCCTGCGCTTTCACCAGTTTGGTACCGGGTTCGCTTCCTGCCAGAACATAATCCGTGTTTTTGGAAACAGAACTGCTGACTTTTCCTCCCTGGTTTCTGATTATTTCAGTGGCCTCATCCCGGGTCAATGACGAAAGCGTTCCAGTCAATACAAATTTTTTGTTCTGTAACGGCAATATCCCGGATTTTGCCGTCATGGCTCTCTCGGGCCAGTGAACACCACAATTCTGCAATTTTGCAATCAGTTCACAATTACAAGGATCATCAAAGAACTGTTTGATTGAGGACGCGACAATCGGCCCGATATCGTCAATATCAAGCAACTGATCCTCACTGGCCTGCTTCAGATCTTTCAGATTGCCGAAATGCTCGGCCAGAGAACGGGCTGTTGCTTCACCGACATGGCGTATTCCCAGTGCGTACAGAAACCGCGCAAAAGTCGTCTGGCGGGATTTTTCCAGTTCATTTAACAAATTGCTCGCCGATTTGTCCGCCATCCGGTCCAGTCCAGACAATGTCTCAAGATCAAGACGGTACAAATCGGCTGCATCGCTGATGATTTTCTTGTCCACCAGCTGGTCGATCAGTTGTTCTCCCAAACCTTCTATATTCATGGCCTTGCGGGAAGCGAACAACTGCAATCCTCCCTTTTTCTGTGCCGGACAGTTGATCCACCCGCCAGAACACCGTGCGACAGCTTCATCTTCAGGCCGAACGATAGGTGATCCGCAAACAGGGCAGTGTGTCGGCATGACAAATTCCCGCGCGTCAGCCGGCCTCCTCTCGGATACGGAAGCAATCACTTCCGGAATGACATCTCCCGCTCTCCTGACAATCACGGTATCACCGATCCTGACATCTTTTCGGCGAACTTCATCTTCATTATGAAGCGTCGCATTGGTAACGGTAACGCCGGCCACAAAAACAGGTTTCAGCCGCGCAACCGGTGTAATCGCTCCGGTACGACCGACCTGTACATCAATGCCGGTGACTTCTGTCAGCACTTCCTGAGCAGGAAATTTGTGCGCAAGAGCGAAGCGGGGCGCTCTGGAAATAAATCCGAGCTTTTGCTGTCCGGACAATTGATTGACTTTGTAGACGACACCATCTATTTCATACGGCAATGTATCACGACGTGTTTCGATATCATGGAAAAATCCCATCAATCCCTTTAACCCGTGGACGACTTTCCTTTCCTCGCATACCGGAATTCCCATTTTCACGAACCATTCGAGCAACTGGCCCTGTGTCGAAGGCAAAGACACGCCAATCAATTCTCCCAGGCCATAAGCGAAAAACCGCAATCGCCGTGACGCCGTGATTTGTGAATCCAGTTGACGCAGGCTGCCTGCCGCTGCATTGCGTGGGTTGACAAACTCTTTCTGCCCATTTTCGCGCTGACGTTTGTTCAAATCGTGAAAATCCTTTTTGAACATCAGCACCTCTCCTCTGATTTCCAGCACTTCAGGAGGTGCCAGATCGGATAACCGAAGCGGAATGGAATGGATTGTCCTGACATTTGCCGTGATGTTTTCCCCAAAGGTCCCGTCTCCCCGTGTCGCAGCCTGGACAAGCAGTCCTTTTTCATAACGCAGGCTGACAGCCAGACCATCAAACTTCAGTTCGGCTTCGTAGTCCACTTTGATACCACCCAGCTCTTCACTGATTCGCTGGTCGAATGCTTCCACGTCTTCCTCGGACAGCCCGTTCTGCAAAGACAACATGGGAACTTTATGCTCGACTTTCTCAAACTGTGCAAGCGGAGCCCCTCCTACCCGCTGGGTTGGAGAATCCTCACTGACAAGCTCAGGATGCGCTGCCTCGAGTTCCTGCAATTCCGCAAACAACCTGTCATACTCCGAATCGGGCACGACAGGTGCATCCTGAACATAATAGGCATAGTTGTAACGCTCTATCTCATCGCGCAATCTTTTTGCCCGTTCTTTCAGATCGCCACGACTTTCATCTGTGCCAAACAAGTCTGTCTGCATGATCAGTTAAACAGCTTCAAGGCACGGATTGATCCGGCAGGAACAGATGATTCCTGCATCTCCTTGTAGAAATCGTTGACCTGCCCTGAAATCTCATCCAGAAATTTGTCCGTCAACATCTGGTTGCCATCATCAACCAGAGCGCCATCCAGACGGATACAGAGCGCTTTCCCGCATTGAACCATTTGCCCGAAACCATCCTTTTCCTGGGCAATACAGGGCACATCCATCAGCAATGTCAGCCGTGTGGCCGTTTCAGACGCAGGAAGCTCATTGGTTGAAAGAGAAAACAGAATTCCGCCGTTTTCACGGTCTTTCATCACGAACTGGCCATCTGGCCTTGATTCAAAACCCTGTTTTTCAAGCGCGGTTTTCAGGGTTACGATCTGCCACGGTGCTCCGTTACTCCGTATACTGATACCCAGCTTGGCATCGTGATCGGCGACGAACTGATAGAGTTGTCCTGCCTTTTCAATAACATCCGACATTTCCGGCACTTCAGGTTCGGCGCCAATAGCATCGGCGATCTGGCGCAAACGCATCAGCAGTTCCGAATACTCTATTTCGTTCAAGGCACCATTACGATTGGCCAGTTGCACACATGCCTTGAGGTGGCGATAACTGTTTCCGGGCACAATCGCTTGCCAGTTCTTTTCGGGCACATCGTTATTGTCCGGCATTCCCAGAAAGCGAACAGGCTTGCTGCCGGTATATCGCAAAGACTGAAGATGAGGCAGGATTTTTTCCGCACGAAGACTTTCTTCAAGATTGAGCATGATCGGTAATTCGATCAGATCGTCAACGGGTATTTCCGGTATCTTGACCAGGACAACGTTATCGGCTGTTCCGGTCTCTTCCTGAACCGGCAATTGCTGATTGCTGTCGGCAAGTCCGGAAATAACAGAATCATCCAGCACAGGTTCGCGACGCTCTGTACTGCTGTCAACCTGAGCACCTATCAAAACATCATCGACAGGATCGGAGAAAGCCCTTTCAACATGTTTTTTCGCCCGGTATTCCTGCCATTTGTTATAGGCAATGACACCGACTACAATCGCTATCCCCACTCCAATCAAGCTTATCTGTAAATCCGTCATGCTCTTAAAACCTCATCTGAAAATTTTGCAGCGTCATTAATATCTACTGTCACGATCCGTGAAACCCCCTGTTCCTGCATGGTCACCCCTACCAGTTCCTCCGCCATTTCCATAGCGATCCTGTTATGCGAAATGAACAGAAACTGGGTCTGTTCCGACATTTTCGTCACCATGTTGCTGAAACGTTCCGTATTGGCATCATCCAGAGGCGCATCCACTTCGTCAAGCAGACAAAAAGGTGCCGGATTCAGCTGAAATAACGAAAAAACCAATGCTATCGCGGTTAACGCTTTTTCTCCACCCGAGAGAAGGTGAATTGTGGCATTTTTTTTACCTGGCGGTTGTGCCATGATCTGTACTCCGGCATCCAGAATCTCGTTGCCGGTCATCAAAAGCCGGGCATGACCCCCACCGAACAATACCGGAAACAACTCGTTTAACGAACTGTTGACCTGATCGAATGTATTTTTCAGCAGCATCCGCGTTTCCCGGTCTATCCGTCTGATGGCGTCTTCCAGCGTCACAATGGCATCGGTCAGATCCTGATACTGTTCCTGAAGATATTTTTGCCTTTTTTCACCCTCATCCAGTTCCATGGCAGCTCCCAGATTGACCGGTCCAAGTCCATCAATTTCGGCGGACAAACGGCTGATTTCCGCCTGGAAAGCGGACGCCTTTGCATGAGGAGATATCCATTGCGTCAATTCCCCGACATCAGCCATGACTTCAGCCAGTTTCCGATCATATTGTTCCACATTGATCCGGGCCGCCTGTTCTTTCAGTTGCAATGAAACTATTTTATCCCTTTGAGGCTGCAATCCTCTTTCCAGCTGCAATCTTCCCTCAAGCATCCCCCGCAACTGTTGAGCCAGATCATCCAGATTCTGCCTCAGCTCTACCAGAGCATTTTCCTGCGTCATACGAGTTTCAAGCAATATCTGAAGATTTTCCTGTGCGATCTTGTCGTCCAGTTCCTGTAATTCCAGTTGTCCCTGATCCAGATTTCCGGATACTATCCTGACCTGGTTTTCAGCTGTCTGGATTTGCCTTTCAAGTTCGGCAATCCGTTTAACCAGTGTTTCTTTTTCAAACTCAGCCTGTTGTGCTTTCCGTTCTGCCTGGCGAAGCTCTTCCCGGAACAATCCCAGCTTCTCTTCTTCTTTTGCAATCCTGTCGTAAGAAGATTCTTCCTTGCCCTGCCATTCAGCCAGAAGCATATCGAGTTCTTCCAGTCTTTTTTCTTCCTCCTGCAAGTCGGCTTCTTTATCCTGCCTCAGATGATACAACTCGGACAAATCTGTATCGATACGTATCTTCTGGTCACGATAAAGCCGATCGGCTTCTTCCAGTTTCAGAATGGACAGGCGTATCTCATGAATACGTTGCAGCACATTCGTTGCCTGATTCCGCCAGTTCTGAATCTGCATTTGTGCCTCATCCAGCTCGGTTTCGGCCGATCTGAACCGTTCCATCGCCTGAGACAATTCGCTTTTCATTTCTTCCTGTACACATTCGAGCCTTTCGATCTCCTGTTGCCTGGAAAAAACGCCGTCCGTCTCCGATTCAAGAGCGAATAACCGGACACTTTGCCTGTCGACAATATGCCCATCCGGTACAACAAAACAGGCACCTTTCGGCAAAGTTTCTCTTCTCTGAAGCGCCTGTTCAAGATTGTCAGCGACATACACATGACACAACCAGTTTTCCAGAATGTCACGAAAAGACGACTTGTCACAATAAACAAGATCCACCAGTGAATCCATCCCGGACACTTTTTCGTTATCCGTTTCTGTCCCGGATCCTTGTGCAGAAAAGAAACAGATTCTGGCAGGCAATATCTCCTTTGAAAACGGTTTGGCCCAATCCAGTGACGATAACTCAATTGCCCGTATTCTTTCTGACAATACTGCCTCCAGGGCGGTTTCCCATTCCGGATCGGTGTGAACGGATTGCCACAGGGGATTGAAACCGGTCAATTCATGCTTTTCAAGCCAGTCGTACAATTTGCTTTTGGACTGTGTCTTGTCCTGAAGCTGTTTCAACGTAACGAGACGCGCTTCACCCTGCAAATGACGGGTCTTGCATTCATTCAGTTGTTCCCGCGCCACACGACACTTGTTTTCAATTTCGGGAATCTGGTCCTGTTTGAACTCTTCATTCAGGCGCAGTTCCTCCAGCAAATGTTCCTGTTCCCGTTCTTCATCTTTTTTTGCGACCAGATCATTCATATCCGGTTCGACAATCTGTTTTTGCTGCTGCAACAGTTTTTCCTGCCGTATCTGGCACTCCTGCAATATATCGGCCAGATTCTTGTGATTACTGGAAGAAACCGCGATCTGCTGTCTGATCTGCAAAATACGATCATGAACCTCCTGTGCCTGTCCGCGTATTTCACCCAAGAGACTTTCGAACCCGGGCAATTCTCCTGCTTTGCAAAAACAGAGTTCTTGCGCCGCTTCGCAATTCAATATGGCTTCTTCCAGATCCTGCCTGCCCGATGCCAGTTCTTCGGAAAACGTAATGATTTGCCTGGACCATTGATTTTTCTGGTCCTGAAAAGAAAGTATTTGCGCCTGCAATCTTTTTCTTGTCTCAATCACATAACGAATCTGTGCTTCCAGGCTGCCGATCTCCGCATTGGTTTTATAGAGCTCCCCCTGTGCTGCATGCAATTTCTGGTTCGCCATGTCGTGAGCCTCTCTCAGTTTTTCAAGTTCTGCCTCACGTTTGAACAAGTCAGCCGTCATCGCCTCAAGAGCGGTCTGTGCTTTTTCTATTTCCTGCGCCAGTTCCGCCTGTTCGCGAGCGCTTGCCTGTTTCTGGAGCAGCCAGAGCAGTTTCTGTTGCCGGTCTTTTGCGTCCACCAGATTCTGATACTGCTTGGCCAGATCGGCTTGCACTCGCAATTTCTCAAGATTCTGGTTCAGTTCATGCAGTATGTCCGATACCCTGTTCAGATTTTCACGGGTATCCACCAGCCTGTTTTCAGTTTCCCGGCGTCTTTCACGATACTTCGACACACCAGCGGCTTCCTCAAGAAAAACGCGAAGCTCTTCCGGCCTGGCCTCGATAATACGGGCTATCATACCCTGGCCGATAATGGCGTAAGCCCTGGGACCAAGGCCTGTTCCGAGAAAGATATCCTGAACATCCCGCCGCCGCACAGCGACATTATTGATAAAATAGGTCGAACCTCCTTCGCGGGTAAGAACTCGCTTGACGGCCAATTCCCCGTATTTTCCCCACTGTCCACCGACTCTGCCGTCGCTATTGTCAAATGTCAGTTCGACTGACGCCCTTCCCGCCGACCTGCGCTGTGTCGTTCCGTTGAAAATGACGTCTCTCATTGATTCTCCGCGAAGCTCGGATGCTCTTGACTCCCCCAGAACCCAGCGAACCGCATCGATAATATTCGATTTGCCGCAACCGTTCGGTCCGACGACACCGATCAGCTTCCCGTTGATCTGTATGGTCGTGGGATCGACAAACGATTTGAAACCCGACAATTTTATCGATGTTAATTGCACAGAAAAAATACCTTCTCACAAAGTCATAATCATATCATCCACTATCTGGCGATTCCCCAAAACAAGTGAAAACAGCAGAAAGCGATCCATCCGTTTCCAGCCGATCTCTTTTTCAGGGATATTGGAACAATTATTGACTGTAACTGTTTGCCTTTGCTCAGTTTTTTTACATTTTTTTCATTCTTGAAATGGGTTCTTTTTTGTATACTTGAAGTATCTTTCACCGGGAGCTTAACTATGTACAAAATCATAAGTGGGTTGTTATCGCTGATTTTTCTATGCGTTTTCACGGCACCACTCGGACTGGCAGCAACGAAGAAAACCGGCAAAGCTCCCGCCAGAAAAACCGCTTCAAAAACCGTTACATCCCGGAAAACCGGAAAAGCCGTGCCCGCTGCCCGTCAAAAAACGGTCTTGTCAAAGGGGAAAAACAACCGAATCATTTCTTTGCGCAATTCAAAAAGAACGCCGGGAAAGCTGGTCGCACTGAATCAACGCGACAGCCGGAGCCGTACTCGCGGATCCTACAAAAAGGTATCCTTAAGGCGTTCGACTCCGGTTATTCCCCGTTACTCGTTTGGAGACCTTGCCGGTCTCAAGAATACTTATGATCCCCTTTCCCTCAAATCCAATGCGGCCCTCGTACTGGATGAATCAAATCTCGAGATTCTGTTCGAAAAAAACTCGAATATTGCATTGCCGATGGCATCCATCACGAAACTGATGACGGGTCTGGTCGTCGTGGAATCCATGCAGGACATGAATGAAGTACTGGAAATTACAGAAGAAGATGTCGATACTCACAAACACACCAGTTCCCGTCTGAAAGTCGGCACCCGGATGACACGTGGAAATCTGCTGCATCTGGCCTTGATGAGCTCCGAGAACAGGGCCGCGGCGGCACTGGGCCGTAATTACCCGGGCGGCATTTCCGCATTCGTCAATGCCATGAATATCAAGGCTCAGGTACTTGGCATGTCCGATTCCCATTATGTCGATTCAAGCGGACTTTCAAGTGGAAACGTTGCCAGTGCCCGCGATCTTGCCAAACTCGTCATGGCCGCCGCACAGCATCCGATTCTTCGCAAATACTCGACGGATACGTACTATTCTGTTGACGACGGACTGCGCGAAATGCACTACGGCAATACGAACGGCCTTGTCCACAATCCGGACTGGCATATCCGGCTGCAAAAAACGGGATATATTTCCGAAGCAGGTCAGTGTCTGGTCATGCAGGCCATTATCAAGGGACGGCCTATTGTCATGGTTTTTCTTGATTCCAAGGGAAAGGGAGCACGTCTGGCAGATGCCCAGCGTATCCGTAGCTGGCTGACACAGTCCGAAACAGGCCACGGCGAACCGAACGTCTGAGAAAACAGCCCTGAAAAAAGCCGGTAAATAACTTTTTACCGGCTTTTTTCATTTCCATCACAAACAATCTCAATCCCTGAACGGATGACGCAAAACAAGCGTTTCTTCACGATCCGGCCCCGTCGATACCATATCAACAGGTCTGCCGACCAGTTCCTCGATACGCCTGATATACGCCTGGGCATTCTCCGGCAATGCATCCAGCGATTTCGTACCGATCGTATTTTCTTTCCAGCCCGGCAATTCTTCATAAATCGGTTCGCAACGGGCGGCATCTTCGGCATTGGCCGGGAAAATGGAAATTTCCTTGCCATCCAGCTTGTAACCGACACAAATCTTGATGGTTTCAAGACCATCCAGTACATCCAGCTTGGTCAGACAAAGTCCGCTTAACCCATTCAACTGAGCGGAACGACGCAACAGGGCGGCATCAAACCACCCGCAACGGCGTGGTCGCCCCGTGACGGTCCCAAATTCCATACCGACAACGGAGAGATGTTTCCCGACGCCCTCCTCTGTCGACAGCTCGGAAGGGAATGGACCCGAACCGACACGCGTCGTGTATACCTTCGTAATGCCAAGAATATAATTCAGCATACCCGGTCCGATACCGGCTCCGGCAGAGGCATTTCCGGCTACACAGTTGCTCGAGGTGACGTAAGGATAGGTACCATGGTCGACATCCAGCATGCTGCCCTGTGCACCTTCGAAAAGGAGATTCGCTCCGGATTCATAGGCATTATTCAATGCGGACGAGACATCGGCAATCAGCGGCTCGATACGAGGCACGACAGATAATGCATCCGCCAGCGTTTTCTGATAATCCACCGGTTCGACCTTGAGATAATTTTCAAGAACGAAATTATGGTAATCCATATTCCGTTTCAGTTTCTCTGCAAAAAGCTTCGGATTCAGCAAATCGGCTACCCGTATGGCACGCCGTGCCACCTTGTCTTCATAAGCAGGTCCGATACCCTTTCCGGTTGTGCCGATTTTCGCATCTCCGCGTCTCAGTTCGCGAGCCAGATCCAGAGCGGTGTGATATGGCAAAATCAGCGGACAGGCTCCGGAAATTTTCAGTCTCGAAACGACTTCAACACCGATCGCTTCCAGCTTGTCGATTTCTCTTAGCAGATCGGGGATCGAAAGAACACACCCGTTTCCGATATAGCAGGCAACACCCGGGCGCATGATACCGGAAGGAATCAGCTGCAATGCCGTTTTCTGACCACCGATAACCAGTGTATGACCGGCGTTATGTCCTCCCTGAAACCGGACAACGCCCTGTGCATGATCCGTTAACCAATCAACGACTTTTCCTTTTCCTTCATCGCCCCATTGAGTACCGACTACTATTACGTTTCTGGCCATATTTCCACTCATCCGTTACTTACAGTTTCCAGTTTCCAATCACCGTCATTCACATTCTGGACCAGCATCCGGTCGCAAACGAATTCGTCGTGTTCCGACCGCGAATCCGGCAATTCATAAACAACAATTTCTCCTGATTTCCTCAATTCCTTGATCTTCTGACACAATTTCGGATCATCATTCCAGGGTGCAAGAATGACATGACGTTTTTCCGCAGCCGGCAATATTCTGGCCAGTTCCCTCAAATCCATCGAGAAACCCGTTGCGGGACGCGAACGCCCGAATGCTTCCGCAACATGATCATAACGGCCTCCACGTGCAATGGCATTCGGAAGACCGGGCACATAAGCAGCGAACATGACCCCGCTGTGATAATGATAGCCATGCATGTCTGCCAGATCGATTGTAACCCTGTCGCATTCCGCCTGGCCAGCCAGATACTCAAGTTCCGACAAAGCCCTGACAATTCCTTCCGTTTTCGGCAATATCTTTCCCGCTTCAGCCAACACACTCATATCGCCATACATGTCAGGCAATGCCAGCAGCGCTGTTCGGGTATCCTCATGAAATCCTTTCGTCAGTTCGATGAGACCCGGCATGTCTTTTGTTTCAAGCAGATCGAACAGTTGCGCCTCAAATATCTGCGCCAGCGGGTCGCTTGCAATCAATGCTTTCAACACACCGACATGACTCAAATCAAGACAGACACCTGAAATGCCTGCCGCTTTCAACGATGCCAGCGCGAGATTCTGAATTTCGGCATCCGCTGCTATCCCGGAATAACCAAATATTTCCGCACCGATTTGCAAAGGTTCACGGGTCGCCTGCAAACCCGAGGGTCGGGTATGCAAAATACTTCCGGCATAACACAAACGCGTCACGGCATTGCGATTCAGCAAATGTGCATCGATCCGGGCAACCTGTGTCGTCATATCCGCACGTACCCCCATGGTACGTCCTGACAACTGGTCAATCAGTTTGAATGTATAAATTTCGGTATCCTGTCCCACACCTGTCAGTAATGACTCAAGATACTCAAGCATGGGGGGAATAACAAGTTCGTAACCATACGAACGGAATTCATCTAGGATTTTGCGCCGCAGATCTTCCATTTTACGTGCTTCGGATGGAAGGACATCAGCAATAAATTCCGGTAAAAGCCAGTTAGGCATGATTCAGATTCAGCAAAAAAGTTAAATGATAATACAGAGTTCCGTCTTTTAAAGATAAAAAAGAAGTTATTTTGCACCTTTCGGATGTTTCATATAATGGAAAAACTCGGATGAGGGATCAACCACAAGTATATCCTTCCTGTTCTTGAAACTTTCCTTGTAGGCTTCAAGGCTGCGGTAAAAACGATAGAACTCGGGGTTCTTGCTGAAAGCATTCGCATAAATACGTGACGCCCTGGCGTCTCCTTCTCCCTTGATTTTCTCGGCATCGCGGAAAGCCTCGGCAAGAATGACCGTTTTCTGTTTGTCTGCATCCGCCCTGATTTTTTCCGATTCCGCTTCGCCAATTGATCTCAATTCATTGGCAACACGAGTCCGTTCCGATTTCATCCTTTCGAAGACGGAACTGTTGATCTGATCGACATAATCGACCCGTTTGAGCCGTACATCGATGATTTCAACACCGATATGTCTTGTTTCATTGGCCATCTTGTTCTTGACGGCCGATAACAACTGATTGCGGTCACCCGCAATCACTTCACTGACCGTACGCTTCGTTATTTCATCATTTAATGCCGCCTTGACGATCTGGGCCATACGATCCTGTGTCCTCTGTTCATCTCCACCGAAGCTGACGAAAAAAAGTCTCGGATCGACGATACGCCATTTGACATAGGAATCAACAAGAATATTCATTTTTTCGGCAGTAATGATCCTGTCCGGTTCGTGGGTTACTGTCGAAAGAATTCTCTTGTCGAGAAAAAGTACATTCTGGAAAGGAGTCGGCAACTTGAAATAAAGACCTGGCTCATCGATGATTTCCTTGACCTCGCCCATGGCAAAAACGATGGCATATTGCCGCTGATCCACCACAAAGATTCCGGTTCCCACCGTCAGAGCCATCACCGCTAGAATAAAAAAGCTGATGACATATCGCATTATCTTCCCCCTCTCGCACGATCTTCACGAGTCCGCTCTTTTTCGGCAGAACTTCCTGTGGCGGATGATCCCGATGAAGAAACGGTCCGGGAGACATCGGCGTCCGATCCGGAAGCGCCTGTCTGCGAAATCAGCTTGTCCAACGGCAAATACAGCAAATTGTTCCCGGTTCTGGAGTCAACCATCAACTTGGTCGTATTGGCGAAAATCTGTTGCATGGTTTCCAGATACATCCGGTCTCTTGTCACGACCGGAGCTTTCTGATATTCGGAGACAATCTGCCTGAAACGTGACGCATCCCCTTCGGCATTGGCAATCACTTTCTGTTTATAGGCTTCTGCCTCTTCCTTGAGACGTGCGGCAGCGCCCCGTGCCCTGGGAATCACATCGTTGGCATAGGCCTGACCTTCATTTTTCAGCCGTTCCCTGTCTTGTCCCGCCTTGACCGCATCATCGAAGGCGGCCTGAACCTGTTCAGGTGGCTGGACTCCCTGCATGGTGACATTGGTAACCAGAACCCCCGACCGGTACTGGTCAAATATTTCCTGCATGAGTCTCAACGCATCCTGTGCGATCTGGTCACGTCCCTCATACAGGACAAAATCCATTTTCTTGCTCCCGACGACTTCGCGGATCGCCGACTCGGCCACCTGCCGAACCATATCTTCCTGATCGCGGTTGTTGAAGACCCAATCCGCCGCATCTTTCAGCTTGTACTGTACAGCGAACTGGATATCGACGATATTTTCATCATTCGTCAGCATCAATGCTTCATCGAGCTTTTTGTTTCTCAACGTATTGCGATACCCGACTTCCACCGTTCTGACTTGTGAAACATTGACCACCTCGTGGCTCTGTATCGGCCATGGCACCCGCCAGTTGATCCCCGGTGAGGCAAAATTGCTGAACCGGCCGAAAGTCATGACAACCCCTGTCTGGCCTTCTTCAACGGAATACACACCTGTCCCCAACCAGAAAACCGTTGCGATAAGCAGGATGACGCAGGCCATAATCTTGAGAGCGCGCGGCCGCGCCTCCCTGTCATTAAACGGGTCATCATCCCTGCCGGATCTTTCAGGTTCGTCGTCTTTTTTTTCTTCAAGCGAAACAAACGGTTCAGACGACGATTGAAATCCTTCCACATTTTATCGACATCAGGAGGTTTCTCGTCGCCAAAACCATGACCGTGACCGAACAAGTCATCACGAAGCGGCTCCGGTTTGTGCAAATCGGATAATGGTGAAGACAACATTCTAAACTTAAGTGAAATGGTTCAAATCAAATACTGGCAATATCGGAATGATTGTCAGGCCCATCTCTTTCATCCCTATCACCGAAACGGGATTTTTTTTCGTCTTTCGCGTATTCAGCGATGGCGTCTCGCAGCAAATCAAGACCCTCGCCTGTTTTCGCGCTGACAAATACACGATTGATTTTACCATACTCGTCCCGTTCGATACCGGGTTTCGAGCCGGTCATATCGATCTTGTTCCAGACAAGAAGCTGGGGGATGTTTTGCGCACCGATTTCCTCCAGCACCAGATTGACCTGTTCGATCTGCTCATTTCTCATGGGATTGGCAGCATCGACGACGTGCAGCAGAAGATCGGCATGGATGGTTTCTTCCAGTGTGGCCCGGAAAGCCGCTACCAGCTGGTGAGGCAGTTCACGGATGAATCCGACCGTATCGGAAACAACCACATTTCCGACACTTTCGAGATAAATACGTCTCGATGTGGTATCCAGTGTGGCGAACAACTGGTCCGCCGCATACGTACCCGCTTTGGTCATGGAATTGAACAGTGTCGATTTCCCCGCATTGGTATATCCGACCAGCGAAAGCGAGAAAACATGATTCCTGTTGCGTGATCGCCGCTGTGTTTCGCGCTGGCGTTGCAACTTCGCCAGTCTCGTTCTCAACATGCGCACTCTTTCACCGATCAGGCGACGGTCCGTTTCCAGCTGCGTTTCACCCGGACCGCGCAAACCTATCCCGCCCTTCTGCCTTTCAAGGTGGGTCCAACCCCTGACCAGACGAGTCATCAGATGCTGCAGCTGAGCCAGTTCCACCTGCACCTTGCCTTCATGACTTTTCGCTCGTTGTGCAAAAATATCCAGAATCAGACTGGTCCTGTCCACGAGATTGATATTCAGCCGTTTTTCGAGATTGCGCTGCTGTGCCGGAGACAATGCATGATTGAATATCACCAGATCAGCATTGTATAAATGAACGGCTTGCGAAATTTCATCGACTTTTCCGCTCCCGATATAAAAAGCGGCATCCGGACTGGAACGTTTGGCTGTTACGGTAAAAACCGGCACGGCGCCGGCTGATCGGGCCAGTAACGCCAGCTCTTCAAGACTTGCGTCAAAATCACCTTTTCCGAAATCGACCCCGACAAGAACGGCTTTCGTCATTTCAACTACCTGTTCCAAAAGCCATCAGGAATTTTCCTCATCCATATTCAGATTGATCGCCCTGGACGGCACTACTGTCGAAATAGCGTGCTTGTAAACCATTTGCGTGACACTGTTACGCAATAACACGACATACTGGTCAAATGATTCAACCTGCCCTTGCAATTTGATGCCGTTTATCAGGTAGATGGAAACAGGAATACGTTCCCTGCGCAAGATATTCAGAAAAGGATCCTGTAACATTTGGCCCTTGTTTGCACTCATATTTGGCTCCATTGAATAATAGTTGTAATTGGATATTGGAGACGAAAACCAGTCTATTATGCCGTAAAAAAAATCACTGTTGAAACAGGTCAACTATACCCTTATTTATTCCCTGCGGATATGACCTGTTTCAGTTCGGAACGGATTATTTTGCAAATGGATTCTTGCCGGACCTGAATTCGATACGCAAAGGAGTCCCGACCAGCGAGAAGGCATCCCGGAAATGTTTTTCGAGATAACGTTTGTAATCGTCGCCGATATTTTCCAGACTGTTTCCGTGAATGACGATTATGGGAGGATTTTGTCCCCCCTGATGGGCATATCGCAGCTTCGGCCGGATGGATCCCTGACGCCGTGGAGGTTGCTGATGGGCCACCGCTTCCTCAAGAACCCGTGTCAAGCGAGGCGTCGAAAGTTTGGCCATGGCTGCGGCATAGGCAGAATCGACAGAACGCATCAAGGAACCGATACCGGTCGATTTCAAGGCGGAAACATAGTGGAACTTTGCAAAAGACAGAAAATGCAGTTTTCTTTCCGCTTCCGATTTGATTTCCTTGCGCTTGTCCGGAGGCAGGCCATCCCATTTATTGATTCCGACAACCAGGGCCCTCCCGCTCTCCAGAACAAAACCGGCAATATGGGCATCCTGTTCCGAAATATCCTGGCGAGCATCCAGAAGCAGAAGCACGACATTTGCTTCCGAAATGGCTTGCAGTGTTTTGACAACCGAAAACTTTTCAATAGCCTGAAACACTTTTCCCCGTTTTCTCAGGCCCGCCGTATCCACAAGCGTATAGTGCCGGCCATCCCGTTCAAACGGGATTTCGATGGCATCACGGGTCGTTCCCGGCAAATCGAAGGCGATTACACGCTCTTCACCAAGAAGCGCATTGATCATGGTTGACTTGCCGACATTGGGACGCCCGACAATAGCCAGACGGATATGATCCTGTTCTTCGACAAGTTCCTCCTCCATCCCGGCCGGAGCGCAGGGAATCCTTTTCAGCGCTTCATCAAGCAATGTATGAACACCATCGCCGTGAGCTGAAGAAATAACGAACGGGTCCCCCATTCCCAGCTCATAAAAGTCCGCGACAACAGCGGTGTATTTCATTCCCTCAGCCTTGTTGACCGCCAGAATGACAGGTCTTCCGCATTTACGGAGATAATCGGTAATGTTTTTGTCGTGAGGCGTGATTCCCTGGCGTCCGTCAACGATAAAAATGACCACATCCGCTTCGGCAACGGCCTGTTTCGTCTGTTTGGCCATTTCCTGCAGGACGCCTTCCTTGACAACCGGTTCAAACCCTCCTGTATCTATGACCAGAAAAGGACGATCACCCATTCGTCCTTCTCCATAATGACGATCTCTGGTCAATCCGGGGTAATCAGCCACCAGCGCGGCTCTTGAACGTGTCAGCCTGTTAAACAGGGTGGACTTGCCGACATTGGGACGACCTACCAAAGCGATTACAGGTTTCATCTCTCAGTCCAGTGTAAAAGCCTGCAACGATCCGGCACGCGTCTGGACAATCAGTCTTTCCCCGACCACGACAGGAGTGGCGGAAATGGCCGATCCATCCGTTTCGATACGTGCATCGAATGAACCATCGTAACGGGACAGGAAATGAACGAATCCCTGTCCGTCACCAACAGCAACTGTTGCAAGATAAGGGACGGGCGCTGTCAGCTCACGATACGTCATCTTGTCATTGCGCCAGACACTTTGCCCGCGCAAGTTGGAGAAAGCGTAAACCTTGTCGTCCGTATCGACGGCATAGACGTGTTCGTCATCGATACCGACACCGACCTTGCTCGAAAAATTCTTGACCCAGAATGTCGCCCCCGACACGACATCAAAGCAACCGATACGTCCCTGGTATGCCGTCACACAGACGCCCTGCCCGTAAATTGCCGGCGTGCCCGACATGTCGGCAATTCTTTCCAGTTCAGTCGCACCGCGTGCATCTCCGATCGGGATTTCCCACCGTATGGCGCCATTGTTCAGCATCATCGAAATCATACGCCCGCCAGGCAGTGAAACGATTGCCGTTGGCCCGACAGTCCCGATCCCGGGAGAAGCGCGCAACATCAGGGAAGGAGCGCGGTATGGCACCATCCAGCGGCGTTCCCCCGTATCGACATCATAAGCCGCGATCTTGTTGTCCATGCTCCGCACGACAACCAGCCCCTGTGCAATAACCGGTGTCGTCAATACCTCTGTTGAAACAGGCGTCTTCCATTTTTCCTGTCCATCGGAATCCAGTGCGATCAGGATGCCCTTTACGCCGGCAACCACAACGGTATTCCCGTCACTGGCCACTCCGGTAGTCAGATCCGTATCAACATTTCTGCGCCAGATTTCCGCTCCGGTCGATGGATCGATCTTTACGATAGTACCATCCGCTGCCGCTGCATACACAGCGTCAAAAGTATATGCCGGCGAAAAAACATAATTTCCGGCCGAACCGACATTGACTGACCAGACACGATGAGGTGTTTTCGACGGTGCAAACTCGACAAGTGCAGCAGGCGGATGCCTTGGTACGGATTTCGAAAACCAGTCAAACATGCCACATCCGGCCAGTGGCAACAACAGAACCGCGCTTGCCAGAACAAGTATCGATCGTAACGTTTTTTTCACGTATTTATCCTTTGGAATCAGGGGGAATGCCGATTTCTTCAAGTTTGAGCTGAATCAGTTGTCTGCCCGGATCATCCGGAGATGTTTTTTCAAGCGCAGTCCGGTAAGCGGTTCTTGCATCATCCAGTTTGTTTTGTGCAACCAGAAAATCTCCCTTTCTGTCCTCCGCCAGACCGACGAATGGTTCCGGAAAGCCGGCCGAAAGCAGTTTCAGCCCTTCATCATATGCCTTTTCATCGAGAAGGATTCCCGCAAGACGGAGGCGTGCTATTGCCTTGTATCCATCCTGTTTCGCATTATCGACGACCCACTGCAACTGTGTCTTCGCCACATCGACCTTGTTTTCCTCATATGCCATTTTGGCAGCTACCAGGGTAACCATCGGTGCATACGCCGTTCTTTCGAACTTTTCCTGCGTATCCTTTGCGACACGCAATGCCCGTTCGTTATCGTCCGACATGACGGCATTTTGCATCTCATAGTACAACTGCGAAGCCTGCGCCGTCTGCTTGCGCTGGTAATACCCCCAGTAGGCATAAACGGCATAACAGCCCAGCACGGCAATCAGAACCCATGTAATCCAGTTACCATGTTTTTTCCACCATCTTTTGAGCGACTCCAGTTGTTCCTGTTCTTCCAAATCGTAAGCCATGTCTGCACTAATTAATGAATACAATGATCGTGTGAAGAATGACTGTCTCCACACCCGCATTCGCCGACAATCTGATCGACCAGATAATCGGCCACTTTTTCAAACGGTACACTTGTCTGATTGTTACCTGCCGTTTCAGAACGCAAGGCCTTGACACTGGCCTGGCCGTTTCTGATTTCATCCTCACCGACGAGAATGGCAAACGCGGCACCGCTTTCATCGGCACGTTTCATTTGTGCCTTGAAACTGCCCCCGGAATTTGCCGCTGAACAGTAGAGAATGACATCGAGTCCCGTATTCCTGAGAGATTCTGCCAGAACGGTCGCTTCCAGCAGTGCGTCCTGCCCCTGGTGTGCAATGAAAACATCCGCCCTTTTCGATGAGTCGATATCGCCTTTGGCCTTGAGCAATTCGATCAGACGCTCGACACCCATGGCAAATCCGCAAGAAGGTGTGTATTTGCCCCCGAACATCTCGAACAGTGGATCATAGCGACCGCCGCCACATACGGTTCCCTGAGCGCCCAACTCTTCGCTGATCCACTCAAAAACGGTCCGGTTGTAATAGTCCATCCCTCTGACCAGTCTCGGATTGACTGTGTATGGCACATTGTTTCTGCGCAGGATTTTCTGAACCCCCTCAAAATGCTCAAGTGATTCCTGACTCAGATAATCAAGGAGCTTGGGCGCGGCATTGACCATATCCTGCATATGCGGATTTTTGGTATCCAGTATACGCAACGGATTACTGTACAGTCGCCTTTGTGCATCCTGATCCAGCAAATCCTTGTACTGTTCGAAATAGGCGATCAGATCGGCCCGATGACGATTCCGTTCTTCAGCATTGCCGATCGAATTCAGTTCCAGCCGGATATTGTCAAGTCCGAGATCATCCCACAAACGCCGGCACAACAGGATGAGTTCCGCATCAATATCCGGCCCCGGATAACCGACAGCCTCCGCACCGATCTGGTGAAACTGTCGATAACGCCCTCGCTGCGGCCGTTCATGCCTGAACATGGGCCCGGTATACCACAACCGTTTCGGTCCGTTATAAGTAAGATTATGCTCGAGAACGGCACGAACGACCCCTGCCGTACATTCCGGTCTTAACGTCAGCTGGTCACCGTTTAACGAATCCTCGAAAGAATACATTTCCTTTTCAACGATATCGGTCACGGCTCCCAGACCGCGGGCGAACAGGGATGTTTCCTCAACAATAGGTGTCCTGATCCGCTGGTAACCATAGCTTTTCAATACTGACTCGACGGTATTCTCAAGCAATTCCCAAACAGGCGATTCATCGGGAAGAATGTCGTTCATTCCCTTGATCCCCAGAATTTTCCTGATTCTTTTCGTCTTGTTTTCTTCAGACATGCTTTTTATCTATCTCTTTCGTATCAATTCATTCAATATCCGTTACCGTAGCGGGTTTCGACATATTCCAGAATGATTTCCTGAAATTGTCCGGCAATATTATCCCCTCTTAAAGTCGTGACCTTTTTTCCATCTACAAAAACGGGAACAGCAGGAGATTCCCCGCTCCCCGGCAAACTGATGCCGATATTGGCATGACGGGATTCTCCAGGCCCATTTACGATACACCCCATAACTGCCACACTCATTTTCTCAACCCCCGGAAAACGCCGTTTCCAGAACGGCATCTGCTCACGAAGGAAATCCTGGGTATGAGCGGCCAGTTTCTGAAACAAATCGGAAGAGGTACGGCCACATCCCGGACACGATACGACAAGCGGAACGAAACTGCGCATGCCCATCGTCTGCAACAGTTCCTGGGCGACAATGACTTCCCGCGTTCTCGCTTCACCGGGCCCGGGTGTCAGTGAAATGCGGATTGTATCGCCAATTCCTTCCTGCAACAACACGGACAGGGCCGCCACCGATGCGACAATCCCCTTGCTGCCACCTCCAGCTTCGGTCAGGCCGAGATGCAGTGCATACTGACACCGGCAGGACAATTCCCGATAGACTGCCACCAGATCCTGCACATCGGATACCTTGCAGGACAAAACGATATGGTCCTTCGGCAACCCCAGCTCAACAGCCTTGTCGGCGCTTTCAATCGCCGAGGAAACAAGCGCTTCATACATGACGCTTTTTACAGGCCATGGATCCATACGCCGGGAATTTTCATCCATGAGTCTTTCAAGCAATCCCTGATCAAGACTTCCCCAGTTGACACCGATACGTACCGGTTTGTCATATCGGCAGGCAACGGAGATCATCTCGGCAAAATGCACATCCCGTTTCGCACCTTGTCCCACATTACCGGGATTTATCCGGTACTTCGAAAGCGCTTGGGCACATTCCGGAAATTGTGTCAGCAGGAGGTGTCCATTGTAATGAAAATCCCCGACAAGAGGCACATCACACCCGGATTGATCAAGTTGCTCGCGAATTGCCGGTATCGCTTTTGCTGCTTCAGGTGTATTGACGGTCACGCGTACCAGCTCGGACCCGGCCTTTGCCAATTCCCTCACCTGAACAACCGTCGCTTCAATATCGGATGTATCGGTATTGGTCATGGATTGCACGACAACCGGTGCATTATTTCCAATGCAAACCGCATTATTCCCGTTTTTCACCGCAACGCCATATGTCTGCTTCCGGATTATGGAAGCTGCTGTCACAGGTTTCATCTGAGCATTCATGCCGATATTACTTCAAGCTTATCCGCGCAACGGAATTAACGGTATTCGGTGCCAGATCAACCGGATTTCCCCTGAATGCCATAGTGACGCCAGGCGCAAATCCGACAATGATTGTAACGGGTTCATTTATTTCAAGCTGACGTTGTTCTCCCGGCTTGCCGATATACTCGGCTATAACGGAACCGTCTTTTTTCTGGACCTTAATCCATGACTTTTCCCTGAAATCCATCGTCAACAGAGACGATTTGTCTCCCGCAACAGCTGCAACACTTCCAGCTGGTTCCTTTTGTGTCATGCCGGAAACAGGTACTGTCTGGTTATTTTTGTCCACAACCGGTTGGACAACACCTTCATTCTGATTGTTCGTGCTCGTATTTCCGGCACTGGCATCAACCGGCTGTGCTGTTTTCGGAACATCCGAATTTTGAGGCAAATTGCCCTGCCCCCCCTGTTCTTTGACATCGGCGGACATTCTGACTGCCGGCAAAGGCTGGGACAATGGCTTCGGCAAATTCATTTCCGTTGTCTCTTTTTTACCCTGTTTGTTTTCGAAAGAAAACAGTTTCATATTCCAGGCGACAACGGCGGCAACGACCAGAACGATCAATGCAATGAGCAGTTTTCCCGCAATATTGCTTTTTTTCCGGAAAGGTACCCGGTTCTGCACAAAACGCTCATTTGTTTTTTGTGATGACACCTTGTTCCGGGAAGACGGGGATGGAATCGTCCGGTCACCGAACAGAGCGACAAGAGGTTCAGGATCAATTTTCAGGACCCGGGCATACGCCCTGACGAATCCCCGTGAAATGGCAATACCATGCAAGGCGTCATAATTGTCGGTTTCGAGATAATGAACCTGACGCAAAGTCATTTTGAGACGAGTCGCTATCTGCTCCTCACTAATACCGGCTTCGATTCGTCTGGCTGCCAATATGGCGCCCGGTTTTTTCTCGGTAACATCATCCCGGATACTGTCATTTCCATCCACCGGCATTTCCTGACGGATATTTTCCGATGACGCATCTTTTCCGGTTGGGAGAGAATTTTTTTCCATACCATTGCCATGTTCGTCGTTCATTCAAAACCCCATCATAGAAAAAAGCACTCGCGTCAGCCGTGAGAAAGTTCAAACTGTCATCCTGCCGTCAGTCACCAGGTACTTTCAACCGCTTCAGCAGTTATTCTGAAACCGGTAATTTTCAACGACCGATACCGGAAAAATTCCGCTTTCCGCCATCCGTTCCCGAACCCGTGTCCTGTCCTTGATTTCTCCTGCCAGCAAGCCGCAGGCCGCGTCGATATCTTCGCCCCTTGTCTTTCTGACGGTAGTGACGATACCAGCATCCAGAAGAAATTTTGCAAATGCGGTTATCCTTGCATCACTGGATCGTTTCAACCCGGGCATGGGAATGGAATTGAAAGGGATCAGATTCAGCTTGCATGATACCGGATCGGAACCGGATTTAACCAGCCTGATCAATTCTCTGGCATGCTCATCCGTATCATTTATACCATCCAACATGCAATATTCAAACGTAATAAAATCGCGTGGAGCATATTCGAGATAGCGTCGGCAGGCCGCCATCAATTCAGACAACGGATGTTTCCGGTTCAACGGAACCAGCCTGTCACGCAATCTGTCATTGGGTGCATGCAATGAAACCGCCAGTGCGACCGGACATTCTTTTGCAAGCCGGTCGATCATGGGAACGACACCGCAGGTAGAAACCGTCACTCTTCTTCTCGACAGCCCATAAGCATTATCATCCAGCATCAGTTTCAGGGCATTGACACTGGCTTCAAAATTGAAAAGCGGTTCGCCCATCCCCATCATGACAACATTGGAAATCTGTCTTTCCGGTTTGCCTTCCGCGATGTCTCTGGACTGCCGAACAGCAAACTCGGCCATCCAGAGCTGACCGATGATCTCATCTGTCGTCAGATTACGGCTGAATCCCTGTTTGCCCGTCGAACAGAAAAGACAATTGACTGCACACCCGGCTTGTGTGGAAACACATAAGGTACCCCGGTTTTCCTCAGGAATATAGACCGTCTCGATAGCATTGCCCTGACCGACATCCAGCAGCCACTTGCGCGTGCCATCCGCGGATGTATGGTCTTTGAGTACCTTCGGCGCCCTGATTTCCGCACACTTTTCCAGCTTGCCACGCAATGATTTTGCCAGATCCGTCATCTTTTCAAAGTCACTCACTCCGAATTGATGAATCCATCGCTGAAGCTGCTTCGCACGAAACGCTTTTTCATCCAGTGTCTTGCAGTATTCGATCAGTTGAACGGGACTGAACCCCAATAAATTAGTTCGTGCACCAGTCATGAAAGTACTCAGAGGAACTTCCTGTATCCGTTTCAGACTTCAGCGGATACAGGAAAAAACGGAAATCAGCGAACGCAGATTTGCATGGAAGGGAAAAAGTAGGCGATTTCTACAGCTGCCGTTTCCGGTGCATCCGAACCATGAACCGCATTGGCATCGATCGAATCGGCAAAATCGGCACGAATTGTTCCCTTTTCTGCTTTCTTGGGATCTGTCGCCCCCATCAGTTCGCGGTTTTTCGCAATGGCATTTTCACCTTCAAGAACCTGAACCATGACCGGACCGGAAATCATGAACTCTACCAGATCATTGAAGAAAGGACGTTCCTTATGTACAGCATAAAAACCTTCCGCTTCAGGGCGGGATAACTGAACCATGCGTGCGGCGACGATTTTCAGGCCTGCATCTTCAAAGCGGGAATAAATCTTGCCGATTACATTTTTTGCAACTGCATCCGGCTTAACGATTGATAAGGTACGTTCGACTGCCATTTTGATAAAACTCCAATATAAAAATAAAAAAACTGGAAAAAAGACGAGCTTTTCATTTTAACATGGATGACCATCAAAACAACGAAGCCGCCTTTACCGCCTCTTTTCCCGGTCGGCACCAGTGATGACGACATCATTTACTGCCGACAGGCCAAACAGTGACATAAGAAATCATGTTGTTTCTCAACCTCAGCAATACGACGACCTTTTTCCTGTCGACTTTTGAAACCAGACGCTGAAAATCACTCCGGCTGGCAACATCGGTATTATTGATACGCAAAATGATATCTCCCTTGCGAATGCCACTTGCCGCCGCGGGATTTTCGGAAACGGTTACCAGTACCCCCTGTTTTATTCCATAATGTTTTTTCTGGTCAGCATCCAGATCAGCGACAGTCAGCCCAAGCACCCTGGATGACATGTCCATTCCTTTTACGTTGTCCTTGCCCGATGATCCGGCTGCCCGTGTCTCTGCATTCATCGTGGAAACCGTCACCGGCAAAGAGATTGTCTTTCCTTTCCGCCAAACAGACAGTCTCACTGTCGTCCCCGGTGAAGTATCGCCGACAAGTCTCGGAAGTTCCGAAATTTTGTCAATCGTCTGATCATTGAATTTCAGAATAATGTCCCCAGCCTCCAGCCCCGCTTTTTCTGCTGCGGAACCACCTTCGACACGTACAACCAGCGCTCCCTGTTTATTTGGCAGATTCAGTGCTGTAGCTGTTTCATCCGTTATCTCACCGACCTGTATTCCTATCTGGCCCCGAGTCACTTTTCCGTTCTTTTTCAACTGCTCCGTCACCCGAAGGGCTTCATCAATCGGAATGGCAAAAGAAATTCCCATATATCCTCCGGAACGGCTGTAAATCTGGGAATTGATCCCGATGGCCTCTCCAGCCATATTAATCAACGGACCGCCCGAGTTTCCCGGGTTGACAGCCACATCCGTCTGGATCAACGGCAAATAATCGCCGGTATCTCTCGCTTTGGCAGAAACAATCCCTGCCGTTACCGTATTTTCCAAGGCGAATGGCGAACCGATTGCAAGCACCCACTCACCAGCCTTGATATTGGCTGACTTGCCTGTCTTCAGATAAGGCAAGGCATCACCGTCAATTTTCAACAGTGCAACATCTGTCCGTTTGTCCGAACCAATCACTTTTGCCTTGAATTCCCTGTTATCGGTCAATCTGACGAAAACCTCATCCGCATTGTCAATAACATGATGATTTGTCAGAACATAACCATTTGGCGTGATGATAAATCCGGAACCGAGTCCCCGCCTTATCTGTTCTTTTTGCTGAGGTTGTGCCTGGGAACTGTCAGGACGTGGAACACCGAAGAAACGGAACAAATATTCCTGGAAATTTTCATCCATTTCATAAACCGGATTACGTCTTGCCTGTATTTTTTCAACTGTTCTGATATTGACGACAGCCGGTCCGACTTTTTCGACCAGAACGGTCAAATCCGGCAAGCTCCCTGCCATACTGGCAGATGAACAAAAAACTTTCCCTGCGGGAACCGCTATTAAGAAAACACTTAAAAACAGAAAAAACAGTTTTTGAAGAGAATTCTTGGCTTGTTGTTTCATGACTCAGACTTTCAGGAAGTAATCGAATAATTTTTGAAATACCGTTTCATCCAGGATCATCCTGACGATAAAAAATTCGAAAGTATTGTAAACAAGTTCCGGAACCCATTTCAATTACCATCCGCTGTCTCTCCATTTTCCGGCAATCCATTCGTATTCGTTCTTCACTGACCGAATTAAAAAAGTTGATCATGCGGATAATATATTGACTCACAACGGAAAATAAGGCATTTACAGGAAAACTCAGGAGCTTGCCATCCAGAAAGCAAACAGCCATGTCCTTTCATCTGACTGCCGATCCCGAACCATCCTCACTCCGTTTTCGAATGAAAGGCAAATGAATAAGCCTTAACCTTTTGACAACAAAGGGGATTATAGCAGTCGGAAATCTGCCAATAGTCATAAAAAAAGAAACGTACCAATACGTAACCGGCCTTCACGCCACGCCGAAAGGGAAATCAATACACAGACATTCGATCCGGCTGACAAACAAAACAGAAACAGCGTTTCTCAGGCGATAAAAATCAGGCCGCTTCCGCTTTGTCTTTCGATACCTGTTTTCGATCCACTTCATCCGTATATGACTCACCCTGTCTACACGATCGGTCATATTCGGACTGCAAACTTGTTCTCAACCTTGCCTGAAAAGACTTGGCAAGCTTTACATCGACATTTCCGGAACGTAAATGCTTTCCTATCTCGTCATATACTTTCAGTAAATCTGCCGTTTCTTTCCGACCCAATCTTTCCTTCAGCCAGGAGAATTCTTCCGGCCCTGTTTCATTGTCATAAAACGCTGAAATCAATTCTTTTTCCATGTTCCTGACCTCATATACCTCTTTTTTGCCTTTCTACCACCTTTTATCCAGCGTTGTACCCAACAGGGGTCTCAATTTTGTCGCAATCGACTCACGAGCTCTGAAAATCCGACTTCGGACAGTACCAATCGGACAATCCATCACAGAAGCGATCTCATCATAACTCAATCCCTCGATTTCTCTCAACGACAATGCCATTCTCAAATCTTCCGGCAATTCATCCATGGCGGTGTTGACCGTCAATGCAATCTGCTTGGATGCCAGCATCGATTCAGGTGTATCAATATCCCGCAAATTTTCTCCTTCTTCATAGGATTCCATCTGTTCGGCACTGGTATCAGTCGACGTAGGAACCCGACGTCCCTGATTATCCAGGAAATTTTTCGCTGTATTGATACCTATTCTGTATAACCAGGTATAAAAAGCCGAATCTCCACGGAACTGATTCAAAGCCCTGTATGCCTTGATAAACGTCTCCTGAACCACGTCTTCAGCCTCTGTCTGGTTGGTTACGAGTCGCAACACCAGCCTGAACAGCTTGCGCTGGTATTTGGTAACCAGTAAGTCGAACGCCATTTTGTCTCCCTGTTGAACACGTTCGACGAGTCGCTTATCTATGTCACGTTCAGTTGTCAAAATTGGATACCTCATCTCAAGCAACTGTCCATAACTCCTGTCCAGAGTTACTTTAGCGCAATAAGTTCAACGAATGATCATCTTTTTTCCATGAGCGTCGATCCATCTGCAAGTGGCATACAATGTCCTGAATTCATCGCGTTCCATCGAATCGAAGAAAATCAGAACCCTGAAAGTATTTCCCGAATCAGACTCAAGACATAAAATCACCAGCCATGGCCAGATTGTTGAATTTTCCGCCATTGTCAATGTGTCATCCTCATCGGTGTTGAAACTTTTTCCAGATGTCCCATACTCATACCCTTTATATTCCTTCAAGCGTATTTGTCCGTTACCAGAAATATCAATCCGAAGCGTTTTTCTCCCCCTGAAATAGCTGAAAGCCAGAAGGATGCCGGCCGACAGAAAAACCGCCACCAATCCCCATTTTCCGTAGAAAGTGAATGAGCCAACACAATTTTCAAGAACCAATATGCCCGTCATCAGAAAAAAAAGGGCAAACCCCATCACAAGAAAAGCATGACATCTGGAAGGTCTGACAAGTACAGATACTGCTATTGACATAGGATTCAAGGTTTATCGATAAAAAACAAAAGCCACATTCACCTGCGTGAATGTGGCTCTGCCAAAACGCTGAAGTCTTAAATCTTGCCGAATATCAGTGAACCATTGGTACCACCAAAACCAAATGAGTTTTTCAACGCATAATTGATACGCATATCTCTTGCGGTATTGGCACAATAGTCCAGATCACATTCAGGATCCTGATTGAAGATATTGATCGTAGGAGGAGCGACCTGATTGTAAATGGCAAGAGCGGTAATAACCGATTCCAAACCTCCGGCGCCACCCAGCAAATGGCCTACCATCGATTTCGACGAACTCATCACTATATTTTTCGCATGAGCCCCCAGCGATCTCTTGACCGCAACCGTTTCGGCCTTATCACCCAATGGAGTCGAAGTGCCATGCGCATTGATATAATCGATCTGGTCCGGATTTATTTGCGCGTCATTGATTGCAGCGCTCATGCATTTGCTTGCTCCGCTACCGTCTTCCAGAGGAGCGGTCATATGGTTGGCATCCGCGCTCATGCCGAAACCGACAATTTCAGCGTAAATTTTCGCTCCGCGAGCCTTGGCATGCTCATATTCTTCCAATACAAGCACGCCGGCACCTTCACCCAGAACGAATCCATCCCTGTCTTTGTCCCAAGGTCTGGAAGCAGTGGCAGGATCATCGTTTCTTGAAGAAAGGGCCCGTGCGGAAGCAAAGCCTCCAATACCCAATGGAGAAACAGTCGATTCGGCTCCCCCTGCCACCATAACATCCGCATCACCATAAGCAATAATGCGTGCAGCAAAGCCGATGGAATGCAACCCTGTCGAACATGCCGTGACGATCGACAGATTGGGTCCCTTGAATCCGTAACGGATCGAAAGAAAACCCGAAATCATGTTGATAATCGAAGACGGCACGAAAAACGGACTGATTCGGCGCGGACCGCGTTTTTCCAGTTCCGCATGTGTCCTTTCGATCATGGGCAGACCACCAATACCCGATCCGATATTGACACCGATACGGTCTGCATTGTCTTCGGTCACGACCAGACCACTGTCTTCAATTGCCTGAATACCTGCTGCCATTCCATAATGAATGAAAGTATCCATGTGGCGAGATTCTTTGCCTGGAATATAATCTTCCAGCTGGAAGTTTTTAACCTCACCGGCAAAAGTTGTGCTAAAAGCGGAAGCATCAAACCGGGTAATGGGTCCAATACCGGATTTACCCGATGTTACTGCATTCCACATATCAGCTACATTATTGCCTACAGGCGAAATACATCCCAGTCCGGTAATAACGACCCGGCGTTGTCCCATACGGCTCAAGCTGTTCTCCCTGTCTCAGTATGTTTATCAGGACTGCATATTGGCTTTGGCATAATCAACGGCCTGCTGAACGGTCGTGATTTTTTCAGCCTGTTCGTCCGGAATTTCAATTTCGAATTCGTCTTCAAGTGCCATGACGAGTTCTACAGTATCAAGCGAATCGGCACCCAGATCATCTACGAAAGACGATTCCAGCTTGATTTCATCTTCAGCAACTCCCAATTGCTCAGCAACGATTTTTTTCACACGTTGTTCGATATCGGACATTTCTTGGCTCCAGTTATTTAAAAAACACAAATTTTCAGAAAAAGTGCGCGCATTTTAGCAGGTTTGCGCAAAAAAATTCACTGCACAGGTTAAGTTCCGGCTCAAGTGAAAATAATTATAGTCAAAAATCCCGTTACAAACGATCTTTCCCGTTCAGTTCATAAACATGCCGCCGTTTACATGCAACACGGTTCCTGTAATGTAAGCTGCCTGTGGTGAGGCCAGAAAAGCGGCAGCGGCGGCAATATCTTCAGGACGTCCGAAACGGGCCAGCGGAATCTGTTTCAAAAGATTGGCCGTCACCTCATCGCTCAGCGATTTCGTCATATCGGTATCGATAAATCCGGGTGCAATACAGTTCACGGTGATATTGCGACTGCCGACTTCACGTGCCAGAGCACGGCTCATGCTTTCAACTCCGGCCTTGGATGCGGCATAATTCATCTGGCCTGCATTCCCGATAGAGCCGACAACCGACGTAATATTGATAATACGTCCTTCCTTGGCCCTCATCATGCCACGCAAGACTGCTCGCGACAAACGGGCAACTGCGGTCAGATTGACAGCAATAACCTTGTCCCATTCTTCATCTTTCATACGCATGGCAAGCTGATCCTGGGTAATTCCGGCGTTATTCACGAGAATATGGATGGCGCCAAATTCTTTCTGTATTTCATCGACGACCTGGCGGGAGCGGTCAGCATCACTGACATCCAGGACAATGCCTTTACCGGCCCCTGAACGGATCATATCAAGATCCCGGGTGATACGCTCAGCACCGGAATCCGATGTTGCCGTACCGATTACGGTTGCGCCACGAGTGGCCAGCTCCATTGCGATAGCATGACCGATTCCACGAGACGCCCCTGTTACCAAAGCGATCTTGCCACTCAGATCCTGTTCATTCATTTCAACGCCTCCAGTACCTTATCAAGCGAAGCCTGATCGACAATGGCTTCCCCTGTCAATGAATTATTGATTCGTTTGCACAAACCGGCCAACACCTTGCCAGGACCGCATTCCACAATATGGGTAATACCCATCCCCGCCATTTTTTCAATGGTTTCAACCCAGCGGACAGGGCTTGCCGCCTGACGGACCAGCGCATCCTTGATCGCTTGCGGATCGTTCAGGATAGCCACATCCACATTATTGATCAATGGTATCTGCGGAACCGAAAAGGTCAGATCAGCCATATATTCAGCAAGACGATCGGATGCAGGTTTTAGCAAAGAAGAATGGAATGGAGCAGAAACAGGCAACATCAATGCACGTTTTGCTCCCTTCGCCTTGGCCGCTTCACACGCACGGGCCAGTGCCGTTTTGTGGCCAGCAATCACAATCTGCGTGGGTGAATTGAAATTGGCCGGCTCGACCACTTCGTCTTGTGCCGCTTCCTGGCAGGCCTGTTTCAAGGCAGTACTGTCAAGACCTATAATAGCGGCCATGCCGCCCACACCGACAGGGACGGCTTCCTGCATGGCTTGCGCACGGAAGCGGACCAACTTTACCGCATCCTTGAAAGGAATGACGCCGGCAGCGACCAGAGCGGAAAACTCTCCAAGGCTATGACCGGCAATAACTTCAGGAACCGTACCGCCTGCCGCAATCCATGCCCGATAAAAAGCAACCGATGATGTCAACATGACCGGTTGGGTATTGGTCGTCAAATCCAGTTCCTCTTTGGGACCATCGGCTATCAGTTTTCCCAGATCGAAACCAAGCGCTTCAGACGCCTCGGAAACCGTTTCCTGTACAACGGCATTATCAGCGAAGCCGTTCAACATTCCCACGGCCTGGGACCCCTGTCCCGGAAAAACAAAGGCAAATTTAGGCATAGATCCGTCTCTTCTATCAATCATCAAACAACAAATATCACATTCTTATTACTACGGCACCCCACGTCAGACCGCCGCCAATTGCGGCCAGCAAAATGTTCTGGCCAGATTTGATACGTCCATCACGAACACCCGCATCAATGGCAAGAGGGATGGACGCAGCCGATGTATTGCCATGCTGGTCAACCGTCACAATAATTTTTTCCGACGGGATATCCAGTTTTTTTGCCGAACTCTGCATGATCCTGAGATTGGCCTGATGCGGTACCATCCAGTCGATATCTGTATTTTTCAATCCGGCTTTATCCAATGCTTCCATACCCACTTTGTCGAGCCAGGTTACAGCCAGCTTGAAAACTGCCTTGCCATCCATATAAACAAAAGCCTTGCCTTCAATGGCACCATTATTCAGATGGCCGGGAAGACTCAGAATATCGCCATAATGGCCGTCTGCATGCAAGGCAGTGGACAGAATACCGGGTTCATCCGATGCCGACAGTACGACAGCACCCGCCCCATCGCCGAACAGCACGCAGGTCGTTCTGTCGTTATAATCAATAATGCGGGAATAGGTTTCCGCGCCGACCACAAGCACTTTCCTGTAGACACCGGCCCGGATGAAACTGTCGGCCACTGACAACGCATACAGAAAACCGCTGCATACGGCCTGCACGTCGAACGCGGCGCAATTGCTGGTGATACCCAGTTTTTTCTGTACCATGCACGCCGTACTCGGGAAACCGCCAAAAAAATCGGATGTTGATGTCGCCACAATGATCAATTCGATATCATTGGCCTGGCAATTTGCCATTTCCAGAGCTTTTTCGGCTGCTCTGGCTCCCAGATCGCTTGATACGACACCCTGATCCGCATAATGACGTGCAAGAATACCGCTCCGGGTCCTGATCCATTCATCGGAGGTTTCAACCCCCTTTTCGGCGAGAATGCCTGCCAGTTCATCATTAGTTATACGTTTTGGGGGCAAGTAACTGCCAGTACCGATTATTTTGCCGTAGATGGTCATACTGTTTCTTGTTCCTGTATCCCGTTTGCTTTTCTGATTTTTTCTGCTGCCTGATGATCTTTTGTTTTTTGAAGCAACTCTGCCATAGTAGTCGATATCCTCAACAGGACCGCACGCCTGACAGCCTCATGCGCACGCTTGATCGCGCACTCATAGGCATAGGCATCCGCACCGCCATGACTCTTGAATACCAGCCCGCGCAACCCAAGCATGCATGCGCCATTGAACCGCGACGGATTCAGACGCTGACGAATGGTCTTGAGTGCCTTGCCAGCCAAAAGCGCTCCCAGTCCACTCAACAGGCTGCTCTTGAATTCCGAAACGAGGACATTACGGAAAAAACGCCCAAGTCCTTCAATCGCCTTGAGTGTGACATTACCGGTAAAACCGTCGCAGACGACGACATCACACGTGCCTTCGAAAATATCGTTGCCCTCGACGTTCCCACAAAAATTAAGTGTACCATTGTCATGTTCGGCATGGAGCAATTCACCGGCTTTTTTCACCACATCATTGCCCTTGATGGACTCCGTTCCGACGTTCAGCAATCCGATTCTCGGACGGGAATTTCCTTCGATATTGGCAAACAGGGCCGATCCCATCAAAGCAAACTGATGCAGATGTTCCGCCTCACAATCGACGTTGGCTCCAAGATCAAGAACGTAAGTCGGCCCGTTTTTCTGATTGGGCAAAATGGCGCAAATCGCCGGACGATCCACTCCGGGCATCGTTTTCAGGAGATAGCGGGAAATCGCCATCAAGGCACCGGTATTGCCGGCCGAAACACATACATCCGCCTCACCGTCTTTCACCAGCTGAATGGCGACTCTCATGGATGAATCTTTTTTCCGGCGCATGGCTATTTCGATCGGATCATCCATGCGAACGACTTCTGACGCATGCTTTACCAGGATACGCGGGTGATTTTCAACCCTGTTTTTTTTCAGCTCAGCTTCAATCAGATCCTTCTGACCGACCAGAACAAGTTGTACAGCCGGTTCCTGTCCAAGAAAAGAAAGAGAAGCGGGAATCGTAACACTCAACCCGTGATCTCCCCCCATGCAATCAATTGAAATTCTTACAGTTTTTGTTTCGTTCTCAAGCACGCTCAAACCGGATTTTTTGTCCGCCTCCCTACGATACCCAGTCACGCAAAAAAAATAGCAATAAAAAAGGCGCCAGGTACAAAACCTATTGCGCCATTGATTTCATCAGCATTCTGGATGCTTACTGATCGTTTTTGGTATTCAGCACTTTCTTGCCACGATAAAAACCGCTCGGGCTGATATGATGGCGACGGTGTTTTTCACCGGAAGTCGGCTCGACAGACAGCTGGACTGCTTCCAGCCCGTCATGCGAACGGTGCATGCCGCGTTTCGAAGGCGATTTTTTATTTTGTTGGACTGCCATAATTACTCCTGAATCAAAATTTCGGAAATTCTAACACATCCATTCCGTTATATTGCTACAAAATGGAACGTCATTCATTTTTTTGACCGTCAACCTTTTTTGCCAGCTCTTTCAGAGCGGCAAAAGGCGACTCCCGTTTTTCTTTCCACCCGTCCATCGATGAATCCGGACAAATCCCATGCCTGGCCGACAGCGGCAACGCCAGAAGCGCTTCATCTTCCACCAGATCCATCACTTCGACCTTCCCGTCCGAAACGATGACTTCGACAGCTTCTTCATCTTCAAGCGATTCTTCTATCTCGTCCGCTTCTTCTTCCGTTTTCGCGACCATGACAGTCGTTGTGGAATCCAGCTCGTAAACCAGTGAATCCAGACACCGCTGGCAAACCAGATTGACACTTCCGGCCACCTTTAACAAAAGACACGGCCTTTGATGATTGTCCAGAGATCCCGATACCTTCCATATCAGCTCTCCGGACCGATCCGCACAAACAGAAGCCAGTCTTTCCAGTTCCGATACCGGCGTATGTCCACCAATGCTTTCACTGTTTTTGCAAAACCCGAATGGATCAATCAGATAAGAATTCATAGCTCGGCATGAGCGTAAAATTCATAATTTTAGCAACAATATTCCTTATACGTCAAAGCTTTAGTACACTATTTGTATTTTAGATACTTCAAAATCCATATGTTTTCCGACACTTCCGTCCCGATTGTTCTCGCTTCTTCATCACAATACCGCAAGGAATTGCTTGCCCGGCTTGGTCTGCCTTTCATCACGTGCAGTCCGGATATCGATGAATCCCCCCTGCCTGACGAAACACCTGGCGAAACAGGTTTGAGACTGGCTTGCCTGAAAGCCGTTACAGTCGGGAAACAATTTCCCGATGCAATCGTCATCGGTTCTGACCAGGTGGCCGAATGTGAGGGAGAGCAAATCGGAAAACCCGGCTCGTTCGGAAAAGCCCTGGAACAACTGAAAAAAATGCGCGGGAAAAAAGTGATTTTCCATACCGCTCTTTGTGTCCGGAACGGACATGACAGAAATCCGGATGATACGATACAAAAAGATATTGTGAAAACAACGGTCGTTTTTCGTGATCTGCCAGATGACGAACTTTCAGCATATCTGAAGATCGAGGAACCATACGACTGTGCAGGCAGCGCGAAAAACGAAGCGCTTGGCATTGTTTTACTTGAAAAAATCGAAAGCGACGATCCCACGGCATTGACCGGATTGCCTCTGATCACCCTGACAACCATGTTGCGCCGTTGCGGCATCAATTTTTTTCCGGCAAACAAACATGAATAAAGGCACCCTTTACCTGATTCCGAACACACTCGGAGGATCCTCCGACACAACACCGTTATCCTGTATCATTCCGGAATCATCGGGGCAAATAACGGCTTCGCTGGATTATTTCATCGCTGAAAATGCAAAATCCGCACGCGCCCATCTGAAAAGAATATCGGAAATCCATCCTTTGAAGAAACCGCTTCAGCAAATAAGAATGGCCGAACTGAACGTCAGAACAGATAAAGCCGCTTTTCCTGAATTGTTGGCCCCTCTTCTGGAAGGACAAGATGCAGGCCTGATCTCGGAAGCAGGCGTACCCGCTGTCGCCGATCCAGGAGCCGGTCTTGTCAGACTGGCTCATGAAAAAGGCATTGCGGTCAAGCCACTTGTCGGCCCTTCCTCATTACTGCTTGCCTTGATGGCCAGTGGACTGAACGGGCAAAGTTTCGCCTTTAACGGTTATCTGCCAACCGACAGTGAACAGCGCCAGCGGCGGATACGTTCACTGGAAGAGCGGTCACGGCATGAAAAACAGACTCAGATATTCATTGAAACTCCCTATCGGAACGAGGCGCTTTTAAAAGCATTCTGCACGGCGTGTCGCCCCGGAACCCTGCTCTGTATCGCAACCGACCTGACCCTGGCAGGCGAATCAGTACGGACGTTACCGGTCTCGTCATGGAAGAAACGGCTTGAAAAGGGACAAATACCGGATTTTCAGAGAAAACCCTCTGTTTTTCTGTTTCTGGCAGATAAATGAACGGACCGCATGTTTTTTGAATTCATCCGGACGACTCCGTCAGAATTCACGATTGTCACGAGTTATTCTCTCCGGTTTCAACAGTGAAACACGCTCCCTGATCCTTGTGCAGCAAAGTGACAAGATATGGCAATGTCTCCCTCAGGGTCTCCGCCAGTTTCCAGGGCGGATTGACCACAAACATGCCACTTGAGACGAAACCCGAACCATCCGGCACCGGAGCCCCTGTACTCAATGTGACATTCAGCCATTCCTGTGATATCGCACGCTTGAGCCTGCCGGCAAACCGTTGTGATTCCATCCTCTGAAGCAGCGG
This sequence comes from Oxalobacter aliiformigenes, assembly GCF_027116575.1. Taxonomy (GTDB): domain Bacteria; phylum Pseudomonadota; class Gammaproteobacteria; order Burkholderiales; family Burkholderiaceae_D; genus Oxalobacter; species Oxalobacter aliiformigenes. Next base: position 2,000,968 of record NZ_CP098252.1, read on the forward strand.
ATACCATATCAGGTAAGTGCCCGTTGAAAAACGTTTCAGTGCATCTTTCAGCGCATCGGTTACCTTCTGATAGTCCGATTTGTCTTCATAAGGAGGATCCATCAGAATCACCGCCCTTCTCGAAGGAGGTGGCAACAACGATTTCAATGCGGAAAATCCGTCTTTTTTTTCAACAATCGTTCTTTTTCCACGAACCGGCAATGAATATCCTCCAGCCTGTTTTTTTCTGGCCAGCTGCAAAATATTCCTCTCCAGTATCTGTATTTCTGACGGATGCAATTCAAACAGACGCAACTTGTCATGATGGCGCAAAATGATATCGGCAATACAAGGCGACCCGGGATAAACATTCAGCGCCCCGTCCGGATTCATCGACCGGATCAGTCGCAGATAATCCTCAACGGGTTTCGGAGCGGCTTTTTCTTTCCACAATTTGCCGATCCCGGACTGAAACTCGGCATGTTTTTTCGCTTCATGCCCCCGCAAGGAATATATTCCGCCACCTGCATGGGTATCGATATAAAAAAAAGGGGTTTCTTTCTGACAGGTATAAAGCAAAACCTGTATCAGCACGACGTGTTTCAAAACATCGGCATGATTGCCGGCATGAAAAGCGTGTCGATAACTGAACATAAAAGCCCTTGTTTGAACAGATTGAAAAAACGGTATTGTAACGTTCTTTCATTTCGACGAACCTGTTTCTAAAACAGTTCCAGAAAAAGTTTGGCCGCTCTGGACAGACGCTTTTCTTTTTTCCAGATAATGGCCGAGGCTGACTGAAGCAGACACCCGGCAATCGACATCTTGTGAAAATCTTCCGAAGGTCGTACCGACAGGGTTGACTCCGGCAATATGGCGATGCCGAGTTCTTTCTCGACAAGTGCCAGAATGGCCGAAATATTGTCACTCTCACAAACAATATCGACGGAAATACCCTTGGCTTTCATTTCATCGACAACCATATCATGACAATAGATACCGGCCTGGCGATGCATCAATATCAATGGAACATCGGAAAGTTCCTCCAGAACCAGACTGCTTTTATCCTGCCATTTCGGATCGTCTTTACGGGTAACGACAACCCACGACTCCGTCAGCAACGGCTTCATTTCGTAAGAGCCTGCCGGAACAGGCAACCTGACAATACCAAACTCAATAAGATCGGACTCCAGAAGTTCGAGTATCCTGAAAGTATTTCCTTCCCGCCATTGGAAACGGACATGAGGATAATCTTCATGGAAACGCCTGATTTTTTCCGGCATATACAAATTTCCGATCGCCGGCGGACTGCCGATCGCCAATACTCCGTTAACACCGAATTCAATATCCTTTACTTCATCTGCTGCCGCATGCAACATTCCCAATATCTGTTCGGCCCGTTGATAAAAAATATGTCCGGCCCGGGTCAGAGACAGACTTCGTGTATTCCGGTCAATCAGCCTGACCCCCAGTTCTTCTTCAAGCAGCTTCAGCTGATAACTCAACGGTGGCTGCGCAATGTGCAATCTTTGTGCCGCCCGACTGATCTGCCCTTCTTCCGCAATAGCACAAAAATACCTGAGCTGACGAATGTCCATTTACTTCACCATATATATTCAAATTGTATTTATTCCAAACAAATAAAGTATTTTTTATATAAATATTGACTGTGTATACTGTCATTAACACTTTTCTTTTTCAATATTTTCGGCAGGAAATACAAGGAGATGGAGTCATGAAAATCTGTATATTCGGTGCAGGTGCAATTGGTGGTTATCTGGCTGTTGAACTGGCTCTGGCAGGAAACGATGTCTGCGTCATCGCACGTGGCGCCCATCTGGATGCCATCCGGAAAAACGGATTGACACTTCTGATCAACGGCCAGGAAAAAAACGCTAGAATTCCCGCAAGCGACAACCCGGCCGATTTCGGCCCGCAGGATTACGTCATTTGCGCCTTGAAAGCACACCAGTCATATGAATCAGCCGCTCAATTCGCCCCGCTTCTCGGACCGGATACCGCAATGGTGACAGCAATGAACGGGATTCCCTGGTGGTACTTTTACAAAGAAGGCGGCAAATTCGAAGGACGGCATCTTGAATCCGTCGATGCCGGTGCCAGACAATGGAATCTGATCGGACCTGAACGTGCGATCGGTTGCGTCGTTGATCCGGCCTGTGAAGTCATTGCACCGGGCATTATTGAACACCATGAATTCAACCGTTTCATTCTCGGTGAACCGGACGGAAGCGAATCGGACCGCGTCAAGACATTATCGGAAATCATGAAAGCCGCCCATTTCGATGCCCCGATCCGTAATGCCATCCGCTGGAACGTCTGGCTCAAACTGTGGGGAAACGTCTGTTTCAATCCAATCAGCGCATTGACTCATGCCACACTGGACCAGATCACCTCCGGCGCCTTGCGCGAAATCTGCAAAAAGGCAATTTACGAAACCAAAGCGGTAACAGAAGCACTGAATGTTTTCATTCCGGAGGAAATGATAGAAAGACGGCTAAATGTCGCGGGCAAGGCAATCGGTCACAAAATGTCGATGCTGCAGGATCTTGAAAGACATCGTTCCATGGAAATTGACGCACTCGTCACAGCAGTACAGGAATTGGGACGTTTGACTGATGTACCGACACCAACCGTCGATATTCTCCTGGCACTCGTTCAGGAAAGAGGCAGACAGGCCGGTCTTTACTGATACCATCAATCGTACAGGAATCTTCCGGATGAAAGCGGAACGGAAGATTCCTTTCACATTTACAAGGCATTGACCTGAATCGATACCGTTTCATCTCGTGCCAGATTCGTTTCTTTTTGATTTATTTGAACTTATTTGCGCTTAAGCAGACAAAAAAATCCGGAAATCGCATTATCAGCGCTTGCGATTGAAGCCGGATGCCTATTATCATACGTATGTGCGCCAAGACGCATATCCATTCTTTGAACGAGGCTACATCATGCAAAAATTTCTGGCTGCCTTTTTCGTTATCGCGGGTTTCAGCGTTCCGTTAACGTATGGAGTCGCCCAGGCAACACCTGCAAGCAAGACAAAAACGGTCAAAAAACCTGTCAAAAAAACCGTTAAGAAAACACCGGTTTCCGAAAATTCCCAGAAGGAAACAGAAGTTGTCAACGTCGCAGGATTGACAGGTTCGCACTATAACTGCGAGCTTGGCAATCAGTTTACCGTTTACAAAAAGTCCGACGATCCGAGTTACATCAATCTGCAATGGCGCAACAAGATGCACCGTATGCTTCGTACCGCAACCACGACCGGTGCCGACCGTTACGAAGACCGGCAGACCGGACTGGTATGGATCAATATCCCGGCAAAGAGCATGCTGCTGGATATCAAAAAGGGAAGCCAACTGGCCAACGAATGCCGCAACCCAGAACAAAGAAAAGCGCTGGCAGCAGCAAAACCGAACTAACTTGTTATTTTATAAACGTTTTTTGTCTCAGTATGAATAACGAATGGCCCGTGACGGGCCATTCGTTTTGGAGTTTCCATGTCTCACGTCTTCAAGAATACCGTTAAAACATTCCCCGTCCTCAATCAGAAACAAGGCCATTTTTATTCCATCCCTGCCTTGGGCAAGGAACTGGGACTGGATTTGTCCCGTTTACCTGTTTCCATCCGTATCGTTCTTGAATCAGTTCTCCGCAATTGTGACGGCAAGAAAATCACGGAAGAACACGTTCGTCAGCTTGCGAACTGGAAACCCGAAGAAGAACGCAGTAATGAAATTCCTTTTGTCGTTGCCCGCGTCATCCTGCAAGACTTTACGGGAATTCCACTGCTTGTCGATCTGGCAGCCATGAGAAATGTGGCGGTTCGTACCGGAAAAAATCCGAAAAAAATTGAACCGCTGGTTCCTGTTGATCTGGTCGTCGATCACTCTGTCCAGATCGATTATTTCCGCCGCGAAGACGCTCTTGACCTCAACATGAAACTGGAATTCGATCGTAATCGGGAACGTTACCAGTTCATGAAATGGGGAATGCAGGCCTTCGATACTTTCGGTGTCGTGCCTCCGGGATTCGGTATCGTGCATCAGGTGAACATGGAATACCTTGCACGTGGCGTCCACAGACGGGACTGTCCGGAGCTGGGCGAAATCTACTATCCGGACACACTGGTCGGTACGGATTCCCATACGACCATGATCAATGGCGTCGGTGTCGTCGGCTGGGGAGTCGGCGGTATCGAAGCGGAAGCAGGTATGCTTGGACAGCCGGTCTATTTCCTGACACCTGATGTTATCGGTATGCACCTGACCGGAAAACTGAAGGAGGGCTGCACGGCAACCGACCTCGTACTGACCATTACCGAGCGGCTTCGCAAGGAAAAAGTCGTCGGTAAATTCGTCGAATTTTTCGGTGAAGGCGCGGCATCGCTTTCGGCCACCGATCGCGCAACGATCGCCAATATGGCTCCTGAATATGGAGCGACCATCGGCTTTTTCCCTGTCGATGAAGCGACCATCAGTTACTTCCGCAATACCGGCCGTACCGACGAAGAAGTCTCCGCGCTGGAATCCTATTTCAGGGCACAGGAAATGTTCGGCATACCGAAAGCGGGCCAGATCGATTACACCCGTGTTGTCGAACTTGATCTGGGAAGTGTCACCGCTTCTGTCGCCGGTCCAAGACGGCCGCAAGACCGTATAGAACTCGGCAACCTGAAAAGCCGCTTCACGGAGCTTTTCAGTCTTCCTGTATCCGACGGAGGTTTCAACAAGAAACCGTCCGATCTACCCAATACCTATAAAACATCCGACAATGTCGAATTGCATAACGGTGACATTCTGATCGCCGCGATTACTTCCTGTACCAATACCAGTAACCCCGCTGTTTTGCTGGCTGCCGGTCTTTTGGCCAAGAAAGCGGTCGAGGCAGGTCTCGGCGTTTCACCGCATATCAAGACATCACTCGCTCCGGGATCGAGAATCGTAACAGGTTATCTGGAAAAAGCCGGTTTGCTGCCTTATCTGGAAAAACTCGGATTCAATGTTGCCGCTTATGGATGCACAACCTGTATCGGTAATGCGGGCGATCTGACTCCGGCAATGAATGAAGCCATCGTCAAAAACGATGTCGTTGCCGCAGCAGTCCTGTCCGGAAACCGGAATTTCGAAGCCCGTATCCATCCCAATATTCGCGCCAATTTCCTGGCTTCTCCGCCTCTGGTCGTCGCCTATGCAATTGCCGGAAACGTAATGCGCGATCTGACAACAGAGCCACTTGGCAAAGGCAGCAACGGCAAGGATATTTATCTCAAGGATATCTGGCCGACCTCCCACGAGGTGGCGGAACTGGTTTCGCTTGCGCTTGACGCCACTTCATTCCGCAAGAATTACGGTGACATCAAAACAGCACCCGGTGAACTGTGGCAGAAAATTTCCGGTTTCGCTACCGGTGATGTATACGATTGGCCACAGTCGACCTACATTGCGGAACCACCATTCTTCAATGATTTCGTCATGGAAGCGGGCCCGGCCTCGGCTCACATCAACGGAGCGCGAGCTCTGGCCATTTTCGGCGACTCGATCACGACGGACCATATCTCCCCGGCCGGATCCATTCAGGAAAAAAGTCCTGCCGGACAATGGCTGCTTGAACATGGTATCTCCAGGCAGGATTTCAACTCATTCGGTTCCCGTCGCGGGAACCACGAAGTCATGATGCGGGGTACTTTCGGTAATGTCCGTATCAAAAACCTGATGTTACCGATTGCGGCAGACGGCAGTCGCAGGGAAGGCGGTTTTACCCTCTATCAGCCCGGAGGTGAGGTAATGCCGATTTTCGATGCCGCCATGCGCTATCAGCAGGAGAAAATCCCGACCATCGTGATCGGCGGCGAAGAATACGGTACAGGTTCTTCCCGTGACTGGGCGGCCAAAGGAACCCAGTTGCTGGGAGTCAGGGCCGTCATCGCACGATCATTCGAGCGGATCCACCGATCCAATCTCGTCGGTATGGCTGTGTTGCCACTCCAGTTCACCGGTAACGACAGTGCCGCTACTCTGGAATTGCGCGGCGATGAGACATTCGACCTGTTGGGACTGGATGACATCCAGCCTTTGCAAAATGTGACACTGGTCATTCACCGGGCCGATGGCAGTACCCGGAATGTCCCGTTGCTGCTTCGTATCGACACACCGATTGAAGTGGACTATTTCCGCCATGGCGGTATTCTGCCCTATGTTTTAAGGCAATTGCTGGCGAACTGAAATCCTGGAAAAGGCAGCCTGACGCTGCCTTTTTTTACATCCTGTTATATTCTGTCAGGAATCTCCTGTCATGAAATGAACAACCTGCAATACATCCCCGTGAAACAGGAAGCGCTTACCTGTTTCATTTTTTCACCTGTCATGATTTTTTCGATGTCCGTTTCCGGTTCTTCCGAAACGGAAACCTCATTGCCGGATCAAAACAGGTGCATATCCAGACAACTTTTATATTAAAGTAATGGTATCCGCCTGCAATTTCTACAAGAGGTCATCCAATGAACATCCCGACTGTTATCAAGGATCCGGACATTCCCTTGCATTCCATAACACGAGCCTTTGTATCGATCGTTTTTTCTTTCGCCATAGCCTGTTTTGCGGGTGATTCATTTGCAGACGACTTCACCGATGCTGTCCGTTCCTTTAAAAACCAGCAATACCGGCAGGCGCTCTCTTTATTTGAAGAAGGCGCCAGCAAACAGGATCCCCGTTCGGAATATGCTCTCGGACTCCTCTATCAAAACGGTGTCATCGTCAAAAAAGACACCCGACATGGACTCGAACTTATCACAAAAGCGGCAAATCATGGTTTCGCCAGGGCTCAAAATTATCTGGGAGTTCTTTATTTTGAAGGAAATGGTGTCGAACAGAACCCGGAAACCGCTTTTAAATGGTACGGTAAGGCGGCTGTACAGAACCTTCCTGATGCCGAATACAATCTGGGCGTGATGTACGCTCAGGGAAAGGGAACACGACAGGATTTCAGCGAAGCGATCAAATGGCTCCGCAAGGCGGCCATGCATCAACTGCCTGAAGCCCAATACGGTTTGGGTGTCATGTACAGCAGAGGTCTCGGCGTCGTCAAAAACGATGAACAATCCGCCTACTGGTTTGGCAAGGCTGCCAGACAGGGATATCTGAAAGCCGAAAATAAAATGGGTGTTCTTTATACTGAAGGCACAGGTGTCGAGAAAAATGATGCCAAGGCTGTTCACTGGTTCACGCGTGCCGCGGAAAAAGGATACGACAAGGCCCAATACAATCTGGGCATCATGTATGAAAGCGGAAAGGGAACGAAAGCTGATGAAGCCAGAGCAATTGACTGGTTCCGCAAAGCAGCAGCCCAAGGAAACAGCAATGCCCAGAAAAAACTGAAAACGCTGCGTGGAAGATCCTGATACCGGAAGTCATTCCTGCTGTCCGGCTATCAGAACCGATTCGGTCTGAATGACCAGAGAGGATTCCCTGTAATGATAAGCTGCCTGTTCAGACTGCCCGCTTTTTTCACAAAGCTGCGCCAGCAAAAAATGGGTTCTCGACAACAAGAATGATTCCGGCTGTTTCTCCAATGTCCTTTCAAAATAAAATCGTGCCCGTTCAAAATCGTTCTGTCTGTAATACAACTCGCCAAGCGCAAGCATCCACTGCGGATGGATGGAATAATTTTCTTCCCACTGCAGGCAACATTCAATTCTTTTTTCCAGATCAACTGGATTTTTTTCTGAAGAAAATTCGCTGTAGGCACACATCAGATCTGCATCCCAGTCTGCATGCAGCGCCCGGGTCATTATGTTTCTGCTCTCATCGAGCAATCCTGCATGATAAAAGATCCTGGCTGCACGAAGAGCAATTGATGGCTTCTTTTGCCAGTCCGCCGGAACAGCTTTCCAGATTGTCTTGACCGTTTCGATATCCTGTGCAGACACTGAAAGAATGTTTTCACAGGCCTGTTTTTCCAACAGTCCGGCGACCGTTTCCGGCAATATCCGACCGGGTTCAAGTGAATGGACAAGTTCCACGACTGCACTCCAGTTCCCTGCCAACCGGTTCGCTTCCAACGACATCTGTTGCAGATACAAATACTGTATCCCTTCAGCATTCAATCGGTCTATTACCTTCAAAGCATCAAGCGGTTTATGGTCATCAATCAGCCATTTCGCCTGCGTAACCCGACAAGCTGTCCCAAATAATGGGTCACGTTCAGCTGTTTCCAGAAACATATCGCGTCGACCGGGAAGCCGCAAGGCGTGAAAGGCATACGCAGCAATCATTGCGGCACAAGCCCTGTTATATTCCCATTCCATCGCTTTTTCGGCCATTTTCCCGGACTGTATGAACTGACCTTCAAAAAATGCCTTAAGCGATTCCTTCAACGCCTGATTACTTTCACTTTCCTTTTTCCGGTTACGGTAAGCCGTTATTTCCGATGGAAATTTACAGGCCAGATGAATTGCCTTGATGACGAGAAACAGAAGAACGTAAAAAAACAACAACAGCAACAGAAAAAAATTCAGCGATAAATCGATACGATAGGGCGGCCAGAAAAAAACGACATTTCCATAGCTGGAACGCACAACAACTGCCAGACCGACAGCAGAAACGAAAAGACCCAGTATCCAGAGAAGAAAACGCATGATATTCAGTTTTCCTGCCGATAACCTTGTATCGCCGCAAGGCTTTCCGTCAATTCAGGAATATCAACAGAAATATCGCTGGCCTCGATTTCTTTCAAGGCAACCTTGACAGTTTGCACCTGTTCTGAAGAAGCATCGAAATAACGATCCAGCATGACAATCATGGTTTCAATATCTTCTTTCAGGGAATAGGCAGAACGGGAAAGAAGCGACAGACGTGAACTTAAAAGACGAAATTTCAGATTTTCTCTCACATAAACAGTTTGCGACGGAGAAAGCATCAAGGCATCGGGATTCGCGATTTTTTGAACCCGGACCAGCGTTTGCAATTCACGCCTTATATCGTCAACCCAGCTGTTCCATGCCGTTACTGTTGCCGGCCCCCAATCCGAAGGGGAAGCGGAGAATTCATACCGGTATAAAGTATTCTGTTTCGCCTTTTCCGGACAGTCTGGTGGCCGGCTATCGGAAACCAGAGGCAGACTGTCCACCTTTTCAATAATGGCATCCAGTTTCAACACCTGCTCTGACACATCGACATCCGGAACAGATCTCAAGCGTTCAATATCTTTTTCGATAGCCCTCCGTATCGCACCAAACCGGGGCTTTCCTGAACGTGCCAGCGTCCGGTCAGCATTTTCCAGCGCGATCAAAGCGCCACGGATATTCCCGGTCAATTGCAATTGCCGGTTTGCTGTAGTCAGAATCTGTTCGATTTCGATGAGAGACCAGTCATCCCTGCTGCGTGAAAGTTCCTGGTACATCTGTGAAAGAGACACCTGTTGGCTCTGCGTCTCCATCTGCAGATTTTCCAGGGCATCAACTTTCGACTGCAAGCCTGCCACCATCTCCTGTGTCGTTTCCGCCACCATCTTCGCTTCCTTACTGATGTCATCCCCTGTTCGCAAACGGCGTGCCAACTCGGAGCGCAAGCCGTTTATTTCAGTATGGGAATACACAAGATGAACGATGAACAATATTCCGATCACCCCGGAAATCCAGGCCAGAAAATGCAACCGTCGCTGCATTTTTATCAGCAACTCATGACTATCCTGCGGTACGGGATCAGTGGAAGAATTCATTGAACGGACGGGAAAGGGATCATTATTTTCGACACATTATAGCCTTACAATCCGCCAGTGTTGGCTGGACATCGGTCCAATAAAGAAATTCACCTCTGAGATCGGGATAAGGCACTGTAATGCAAACCGACGTGATCATTATCCGTTGTCGGCTCGCCACAACAAATGCGTTCAATACCATCTGTTTACCCCAGACCGACTTCGCGATCCGGATATTTCATCGTGTTTTCAGACAAACGAATTGGTCAAATTGAACATACTGGCCATTTTTCAAAGAAAAAATACAAGAATGCTAGGATAACTGATAAAAAAAGGTATACTCTTTCGTTTGTGCAACGACATACAAAAACAGTCGATTCCGTTTTTTTACATTTTGTGCAGAAACAATCTTTCCGGTTGTTTTCCTTTTGAATATCAGTCGATGCAGCAACAAACACAATCTGTCCCGTTTACATTCAAAAGCTGCGCATGTCTGTTGGAATGTTTAACGTAACAACAAACAAAATCTTTCAGCAATTTCAAAACCAGCCATTGAAAGTGGCCGGTTAATTCGTTTTACCTGACCCTATACATCACCATGGCAGATCAGTATCACCCCCAACAGGAAGCCCCTGAAAAAGAAGACATCCGTATGCTTGGCCGTATGCTTGGCGACGTGATTCGCGAAAAAGAAGGCATCGATATTTTCAATCTGGTCGAAAAAGTCCGCAGGACAGCTGTCAGCTTCAGGCGTAATCCCAATCTCTGTTCCGCAGATACCCTGAACAACCTGCTCAAGAACCTGAGCCGCAATCATGCTATTTCCGTCGTCAGGGCTTTTTCCTACTTTTCACACCTTGCCAATATTGCGGTCGACAAACATGCCAACCTTGGATACAGGGCAGCCAGAATAGCGGGCGAGGCTCCCGAAAAAGGCAGTCTGAATTATGCACTGAACATGCTCGACCAGGCAGGCGTATCCGGTGCGGAAATCAAGAAACTGTTGAGCGAAACGTTCATTTCACCGGTTCTGACAGCGCACCCGACCGAAGTCCAGCGCAAAAGCACTTTGGACAGCGAACGGGAAATAGCCCGCCTGCTGGCAGAACATGGCACCGCTCTGACACCGAAAGAACGCAAACACAATACGGAAATGCTTTATGCGCGCATCGCCGCGCTCTGGCAAACCCGCCTGCTGCGTTATACCCGTTTGTCTGTCGCCGACGAAATCAACAATGCGCTTTCCTATTACCGCATTACGTTCCTGCGCGAATTGCCAGAGCTTTACCACTCCATACAGGAAGAGATCGGCGAACGTTATCCGGAAAGTGCCGACGGCATTCCTGCCCCGGGTTCGGAAAGCAAATATCTGCAAATGGGCAGCTGGATCGGAGGCGATCGTGACGGCAACCCGAATGTCAATGCCGATACCATGTTGCATGCGCTGGAAAGACAATCCCATCTGATCATGGAATTCTATCTGGAAGAAATCCACAATCTGGGCGCTGAACTGTCGATTTCATCCCTGCTGAACCATGTCAGTCCGGAATTGCAGGAACTGGCCAATACATCATCGGATACTTCCCTGCACCGGGTTGACGAACCTTATCGGCGCGCTCTGATCGCCATTTATTCCAGACTGGCGGCCACAGCGCGGGATTACGGCATGACCAGTCTGGCACGCAGTGAAATCGGTGTCGGAGAACCTTATGCATCGCCTGATGAATTCGGTGCCGATCTGCAAATCATGATCGATTCGCTGAACCAGAACGCCGGAGAACTCATTGTCAGAATCCGGTTGGGTTCACTGAAAGCCGCTGTCGATATCTTCGGTTTTCATCTGGCAACTCTCGACATGCGTCAGAGTTCAGACGTTCATGAACGGGTATTGACCGAAATTTTCGCGGCCGCCCAGGTCGAACCGAACTATGCGGCTCTTCCCGAAGAGAAAAAGGCCGAACTGTTGATCAGCGAGTTGAGCAAGCCCCGTCTGCTTTATTCCCCGTTTGCCGAATATTCGGAAGAAACCACATCCGAGCTCAAGATCATGCGAACCGCGCGTTACATCCGCGAACAATACGGAAAACGTGCGATTACCAATTACATTATCTCGCATACGGAAACGGTTTCGGATCTGCTGGAAGTCTATCTTCTGCAAAAGGAATCCGGTCTGCTTCATCCCAGACGAAACGGCAATTCCGAAATCAGTCACCAGTGGAAAGATGCGGAACTTGACCTGATGGCCATTCCGTTATTCGAGACTATTCCCGATTTGCGACTGGCCGCCACGATCATGAAGGAAGCCATGAGCATTCCCTTTATCCGTGAACTGATCAGAAAACAGGGTGACCTTCAGGAAGTCATGCTCGGTTATTCCGATTCAAACAAGGATGGCGGTTACACGACATCGAACTGGGAACTCTACAAGGCGGAAAAACAGCTTGTCGCCCTGTTCAACCAGATGGGCGTCAAGTTGCGCCTGTTCCACGGACGCGGAGGTACAGTCGGTCGCGGTGGCGGTCCGACTTACGAAGCCATTCTGGCACAACCGCATGGTACCGTGAACGGCCAGATCCGTCTGACCGAGCAGGGAGAAATGATCGCTTCCAAGTTCGCACATGCTGAAATCGGCAGCCGGAACCTTGAGCTGCTGGTAGCATCAACGCTGGAAGCCAGCCTGATGCCGGAAGACAAAAACAAGAAATATGCAGACAAGATGCATGATTTCGAAACGGCGCTTGAAGAAATTTCGACACTGGCCTACAAGGCCTATCGTCATCTGGTTTACGAAACACCCGGATTCACCGACTATTTCTTCCAATCGACGCCGATTGCCGAAATTGCGGAACTGAATATCGGTTCCCGCCCGGCTTCACGCAAATCTTCCCGACGGATTGAAGATCTGAGGGCTATTCCCTGGAGCTTCTCATGGGGGCAGTGTCGCGTTCTGCTTCCGGGCTGGTATGGTTTCGGTTCCGCCATTACCCAATGGCTGGATGAAAAAAATCCCGATATCAAGAAACGGAAAATTGCCTTGCTGCAATCCATGTACAAGGAATGGCCGTTCTTTGAATCCATGCTTTCCAATATGGATATGGTTCTGGCCAAGGCCGATCTGGCGATTGCATACCGTTACTCGGAACTGGTTACCGATCCCAATCTGCGGGACAGTGTTTTCTCGCAAATCTGTGCCGAGCACCAACGCACATTGGACAGTTTCGAAATCATCACCCATGAAAAGGAACGTCTGGTCAACAACCCGGCTCTTGCCCGTGCATTGCGGGACCGTCTGGCCTATATCGACCCGCTGAACCATTTGCAGGTGGAACTGATCAAGCGGCACCGCAACCCGGGCAATAACCCCGAAAATCTTGATGCACGTGCAACACGAGGAATCCATTTGACGATCAACGGTATTTCTGCCGGAATGCGCAATACCGGCTGATCCTTTCCATATCCACACATGTCCGTCTTTTCCTCCACCGGCTCTCATTCGTTGCAAGACGAAAGCGAGCCGGTGTACTCTGTCCATCAGGATCACATCGCCACTATTGTCCTGAATCGTCCGGAAAAACTGAATGCCATCACATCCAGTATGTGGAAACGTCTGCATCAGGCCATAACCACCCTTTCCGGAGACGATTCATTGCGCTGCATCGTCATCAGAAGTTCGTGTGCAAAAGCTTTTTCTCCCGGCTGCGATATCGATGAATTTGCAAAATGCCGATCCGACAAATCGCAGGCACAGGCATATGGCCGGCTGATGCACGACACGCTCAACGCGTTCTGGCATTGTCCGATTCCTGTTGTCGCGGAAATCCGCGGAATCTGTATAGGTGCCGGTCTGGAAATCGCATCAACCTGCGATTTCCGCATCGCCAGCGAAACATGCCGGTTGGGAGCACCTGTCAAAAATCTTGGTCTGGTCATGGCCTATCCGGAACTGGAACCGCTTCTCCAGCTTGCAGGAAAAGATGTCGTACTGGAAATGTTGCTGGAAGGGAAAATTTTCAATGCGGACGAAGCCTTGCAAAAACGGCTGCTCACCCGTGTCGTGCCTGACGATCAGCTTGCCGATACCGTCGCCAGGACAGTTTCAAATATCGTATCCGGCGCACCGCTTGCCGCACGCTGGCACAAAAAATTCATCAGACGGCTGACAACCGATATTTCACCCATCACACCAGAAGAGTACGACGAATGTTTCGACTGCTTCGATACGGAAGACTTCAGAACAGGATGCCGGTCCTTTCTCCGGCATATTCATCCGGTCTTCAAGGGCAAATAAAAAAAGCGCGATAAAAAATCACGCTTTTTTATATCCGACCGTCATTTCATGCATTCTTGAGATACCGGGACAGATAGATACTTTGCCCGACGATGAAAACAAGCATGAGTCCCATACCTCCGAACAGTTTGAAACTGACCCATGTGGACGTTTCAAAGCCTCCCCAGAATGCGACATACAGGTTGACAACCCCCATCAGTACAAAAAAAACTATCCATGCCACATTCAGTTTCTGCCATATGGAATCCGGCAAACGGATTTTCTTTTCCATCATGGCACGAACAAGATTTTTCCTGAAAACAACATGGGCAATCAACAACGCTCCACCAAACAGCCAGTACAGTACGGTCGGTTTCCATTTGATGAATTCCTCACTGCCGAAATAAATGGTCGCACCGCCGAAAATCGTGATGACTATCAATGATATCCATAATGTCGCCTCGATTTTCTTTCTTCGCAGAAACAGGTAAACAATCTGCAAGACACTGGCGACAATGGCAAACGCGGTCGCAAGCAAAATTGGCACCGACGACTCCGGAATACCCGGCCCGGCAACAAAAGCAGACAGATATTTGTCCGCTATGGATTGTGCTGTTCCAATATTGTTCTTGGCCCAGGAAAAGGAACCGAAAAACAGGATGACAGGAAACAAATCAAAAAGAAACTTCATTTTATTCAATCACTTATCAGAAGGATGCATCGTTTCCGGCAAAGGCTCGAAACGCAAGGCGACCGAATTAATGCAATAACGCAATCCCGTTGGTGGCGGCCCGTCATCGAATACGTGTCCGAGATGGGCATCACATATGGCACAAATAATTTCCGTGCGAACCATACCCAGCCGGGTATCGATTCTTTCTTTTACATTTTGAGGATCGACAGGGGTAAAAAAACTGGGCCAGCCACAACCGGAATCAAACTTGGCATCCGACAAAAAAAGCGGAGTCCCACAGCTGACACAATAATATACACCTGTTTCATGATGGTTCCAGTACTCTCCTGTAAAAGGATATTCGGTTCCCCCCTGACGGGTCACTTCATAGGCCAATGGAGACAGCTGCGCTTTCCATTCGGCATCTGTTTTCTGAACTTTATTTCGCGAACCCATAATACACTCCTCAATCATTTTCACACAGTTGACGGAAATACAGCCAGATCCGGATCGTCAGTCTATTTTCAGATTTATTAAAAGGACATGAGTTCAATAACATACACCATTTTTGAAAAACGGGTACGGCACAAGCTAACTTATCCGTTCAAAAACAGCCATTGATTCCACGTGCGACGTATGAGGGAACATATTGACAACTCCGGCAAACGCGAGCCGGTATCGTCCTTGCGTTACAAGAATTCCCGCATCTCTGGCCAAAGTGGACGGATTGCACGACACGTAAACAATCCGTTTCGGGCGAAAAGCATCTTGATCGTCGCCCAGATCGGCAATTGTCTGGCAGACTGCCGCCGCACCATCTCTCGGCGGATCGATCAACACCCTGTCAAAAGGCCCCAGAGCGACCCAGTCGCCTACTGTCATTTCAAACAGATTACGCGTCTCGAAACGGGTCTTCTCATGTACCCCGTTCAACAACGCTCCCTCTTTCGCACGCTGCGTCAGTGTTTTGCTCCCTTCGATACCGACGACTTCCCTGGCTTGCCGTGCAATCGGCAACGAGAAATTGCCCAGCCCACAAAACAGATCCGCTACCCGTTCATGACGTTCAATGCCCAGCATGCGGATGGCACGTGACACCAGAACCTGATTGATGTGAGGATTGACCTGTGTAAAATCCCCGGGTTTGAAGGGCATTTCAACGGCAAACTCAGGCAAAACATATTTCAGCGTATTGACGGCCGGATAAAAAAGAGAAATGGTATCCGGTCCTTTCGACTGCAACCACCATTGAACATGACGTTCATCCGCAAATTTTTTCAGCTTGCCTTCATCTTCAGACGTCAACGGAGCCATGATTCGCAACAACAATGCGGTAACTGGTCCATTTTCATCATTGCCGACCGCAACCTCAATTTGAGGGACCTGCTGAAAAACGGACAGCGAACCGATCAATTCACGCAATGGAGCCAGCATGTCCGAAACATGTTCCGGCAAAACCGGACACTGTTTCATGTCCACAACATATCTGGACTGCTTTTCCCTGAAACCGACCAGTATTCCTCCCTTTTTGGGAACGTAATTGACCGAGAGACGGGCCCGGTACCGATAACGCCAATAAGGACCGTGAATCGGCCTCAATACATTTTCAGCCCTGATCCTTCCGATATGCCAGAGATTGTCTTCCAGCACACGTTGCTTGATCGCGACCTGGGCAGCCGGATCAAGATGTTGCATGGAACATCCTCCACAAATTCCGAAATACGGACATTCCGGTTTGACACGCAGGGATGATTCCCTGAGAAAAGATACCGTTCTTGCCAGTTCCCATTTGCTTTTTCTTTTCCAGGATTCACACTGAACCGTCTCTCCCGGCAAAGCGCCTTCGACAAATACCACTTTCCCCGGTGTTCCGTCATCGTTCGGCAAATGTCCGATACCTCGACCTTCCGCATCGAGTGCCTTGATTGAAATAATATGTGTAGACATAAAAAATATTTGAAAAACAAACAACGCATATTGTTTCAATATGCGTTATTCATCATGAGTATCGGGAGATAATTATTGTGCTGGCAAATACTTTACCGGATCCACCGGCTTACCCTGATAACGGATCTCGAAATGCAGTTTCACCCGATCGCTGTCTGTACTGCCCATTTCGGCAATTTGCTGCCCTCGCCTGATTTGCTGTTTTTCCTTGACGAGAATTTTGTCGTTATGTGCATAGGCGGAAAGGACATTGTCACTATGTTTGATAATGACAAGATTTCCATAACCGTTCATGCTGCCTTTATGCAGAACGGTTCCATCAGCTGCCGACAATACTTTCTGGCCTCTGGTTCCGGCAATATCGATCCCTCTGTTTTTTCCTGCGGCAAAAGCCGCAATGACCTTGCCCTGAGCTGGCCAGCTCCAGCCGATACCATCCACTTCTTTTATGTCACTGGCCGATGCCGGAACAGCAGAGGAAGAAACTGTTTCGGTTTTCCGGGTACTTTTCGGCGTTGCAGAGGCCGCCTGTGTTTCCTTTCTGGCCGTGTCAATTGATCTGACTTCCACATACGAAGCGGTTCCGACACTGGCAGTCTGGACTGCTGATGACTGACCGTCATCCGATGGCTTTACCCGAAGAACCTGTCCCACTTTCAGGTCATTCAGATCTTCCAGGTGATTCCAGGATGCCAGTTCGGCGACACTATGGCCGGAACGACGGGAAATCTGTGAAAGCGTATCGCCACTTTTAACCGTATAATGAACGACGTTCCTGTCGATAGGGGCCTCAATCGAAGAACTGGTAATGACCGACCGGTCGGTAATCGGTGCGGTCCTTTGCGGACTGCTGCACGCACACAAGCCAGCGCAAATAATCATCAGTAAAGGATAACCTGTCTTTTTCATTTAAATTGTTCCAGTTTCTATAGGTACTCCGGTTTCAGACCGTCCCCCGCCGTAACGGTACGAAGTGGCAATCATCCAGAACCGTGCTTTCCCATTTATTTTCCGATACTCTTTCAACCAGCTGCAATGTCTGCCGTTCTAGGCCGATCGGGGCAACCAGTCTACCTCCTATCGCCAATTGATCCAGTAAGGCATCAGGAACCTGGACACCTGCCGCAGCGACGATAATACCGTCAAAAGGGGCTACCTGTGGCAATCCGAGCATTCCATCGCCGTAATGCAATCGCAAATTGGCAATTCTCAATGACCTGAGATTCCGACGTGCCAGTTCATGCAAGCTCTTTATGCGTTCAACAGAATAAACCTCATTCGCTATTTTAGCGAGAATAGCTGCCTGATAACCGCATCCGGTACCGATTTCCAGAATCTTTTTCATGCATGGTTGCCTGCTCCCCGCCCGCAACGCTTCCAGCATCTTGGCAATGGTAGAAGGTTTCGAAATCGTCTGATGTGCGCCGATCGGCAATGCGACATCCTCATAAGCCTGACCGGACAAACCAGGTTCGACAAAAAGATGTCGCGGGATCTGCCCGATCGCATTCAGGACGACCGTATCTGCTATACCGGCCCTGGCAAGACGTTCCGTCATGGAACGCAAGGTCTTCGAAGCGACCGGTCCGTTCAGGCCTGCCCCCTGAAACCGGACGGGTTTTGATTCAGGGACATCTGTCTTCCGCTTTCCCGGCCTCCCATCCACCGTTACACTGTCAAACCTGCTTCTGTTACCGAAATAATCCGGTTTCTCAAACGAAGACCGCCCCATCACACTGGATAACGGTAAAGGAAACGTTTTCGTTTTCTTGCTCATTCGAGTATTTTTTTCAGATCACTCAAAACGGAAGTATGTGTCCAATCCAGCTGAAGTGGAGTAACCGACACATGACCGTTTCTGATGGCATGGAAATCCGTGCCTTCTCCGGCGTCCCTGACAGGTCCCGAAGGCCCGATCCAGAAAATTTCCCGATCAAACGGATCCTTTTCACGAATGACGGCCTCCGATTCATGACGGCGTCCAAGACGGGTCGCACATATTTTCTTCAGCTCGGCATAGGGTTTGTTGGGAATATTCACGTTCAGCAGAAACGGTTTCGGCAAATTGTCGTACACACGCAAAATCACATCTCTGGCAATCAGGGCGGCACTCTCCAGTTCCGCCCACCCTTTGTCAACCTGTGAAAAGGCAATGGAAGGAATATCGAAAAGATATCCTTCCATTGCCGCCGCTACCGTTCCGGAATAAATGGTATCTTCTCCCATGTTCTGGCCATGATTGATTCCGGCGACGACAAGATCGGGACGCCAGGGCAAAACTCCCGTTACCGCAATATGAACGCAATCGGAAGGCGTTCCGGTGGTATACAGAAACCCGTTTTTGCCTTCGTAAACCGAAATGGGACGCTCCAGTGTCAATGAACTGGATGCACCTGAACGATTGCTGTCCGGAGCGACCACAGCAACCTCGGCAATCGGTTCCAATGCCTTTGCAAGCGCACTGATCCCGGGCGCCAGATAACCGTCATCATTACTGATCAATATACGCATCGGAACCAAACACCCTTCCAGACAGATTAATCCATACGTGCGGGCATCATGAATTTTTCATGTGCAGACACGAGATGCAACAGGCTCACTCCTTTTTCACGATAGTGAGCAAAGACCGTATTTCTTCCAGTTCCGAACGGATGCTCTCAATATCAATCGGAGGCGTCATGACACCGCTTTCTACCTCAGGAACCGTTTCTGCCACAATCACGTTGCGTGCCCCGCGTTCATTAAGTTTGTTACGGGCACCACTGATCGTAAACCCCTGCTCGTAGAGAAGTTCCCTGATCCGCCTTATCAACAATACTTCATGATGTTGATAATAACGCCGGTTGCCTCTGCGTTTGACCGGTTTGAGCTGGGTGAATTCCTGTTCCCAGTACCGCAATACATGCGGTTTCACTCCGCATAATTCACTGACCTCGCCAATGGTGAAATAACGCTTGGCCGGTATGGGCGGCAAGACAACAGCCTCGGATTTGTGGACTCGTTCGTTCATGGGAAAAGATACAATACTCGTCAAATTATTCCGCTGATTCAACCATCGACTTCAATTTCTGACTGGCATGAAAAGTCACTACCCGTCTGGCCGTAATGGGAATTTCCTCTCCTGTCCTCGGATTACGTCCGGGACGCTGAGGTTTGTCTCTCAACTGGAAATTGCCAAATCCGGATAATTTGACCATTTCACCCCGTTCAAGCGCACAACAGATTTCTTCAAAAAACGTTTCAACCATTTCCTTGGCCTCGCGTTTGTTCAGACCGACCTGTTCATACAACAATTCCGTCAGCTCGGCCTTGGTCAAAGTCGAAGTGCTTTTCCCGGAATCCGGCAAAACGTCTTTTTTGGCGGAAACGGATTCTGTCTTTCCTGTTAATTGAGAATCGGTGGATCGTGTCATTGTTATTGTAAAAAAACAAACGTCTATTCGGGAATTCAGGTACGCAATTTTGCACCCAAATCTTTTTCGACTGCAGCGACAAATGCACTGATGGCAGCTTCCACAACTTCATCCTGCAGAGTTCCATTGATATCTTGCAGAGTGAACCGGAATGCAAGACTCTTTTCATTGACCCCAAGGCCTTTTCCACGATAATCATCAAACAAAACAACGGTTTGCATGATATGGCAGAGAGGGTTATTATCTTTTTCCCCGTAAAATCTGTCAATGATTTCTTGAACCGGCATGGAAGAATCCACAACCAGCGCGATATCCCGGATGACCGGCTGATAACGCGATATTTCCTGATAGACAGGAACATTGACTGCGCAAAGCGCGCTCACATCCACTTCAAACAATACAGGAGCATGCGGCAAATCATATTTGTGTTGCCATGACGGATGCAATTCACCGATTATCCCGATTTCCCGACCGTTCAGTTCTAGGCGTGCACAGCGACCGGGATGCAATGCCGGATGACTGGTCTTGACAAACCGGAGCGACACAGGAGCGAACAAAGCCTCAAGATCGGCCTTGACATCATAAAAATCAACCTGCCGGTCAGGCAATCCCCACTGTTCCTCATCCGCCAGACCATAGGCAATGGCAGCAAGCCTTTTAGGCTGGTCATATCCTGCAACGCTTGCCGGACCATCCTTTACTTCACTGTTTTTCAGAAACACCGCACCAATTTCAAACAGACGGATTCTTGAAAATTTGCGATTCAGGTTGTACCGGACATTGGCTACAAGATTCCCGATCATGGTGGAACGCATGACACTCATCTGGCTGGCAATCGGATTCAGCAAGCGTATAGGATCTTCATTGCCGGCAAAATCTTTCTCCCATGCCTCTTCAACAAAACTGTAATTGACGACTTCCTGATAATCCAGATCGGCCATTTGCTGGCGGACAGAAAACAGCGACCGGAAATTTTCCGGTTTGATTCGCATGACATTCGATGCAACGGGAGGGAGTGCCGGAATATTTTCAAACCCATAGACACGGGCAATTTCTTCAATCAGATCTTCTTCTATTTCGATATCGAAACGGTAAGACGGCGGAGTCACCGTAAACTCATCGCCATTCTGTACGAATGGCAGTTTCAGACGGCTGAAAATATCCGCTATCTGTTCGTTGTTCAATGCAATACCGATGACTTTCTCCGCCCTGAAACGGCGAAGCGTAACGGGTTTGCGCACAGGCAGATTCACAATCTGGTCATCCACAGGTCCGACCACTGTCTTTCCTTCTGTCCCGCAAATCTGAAGAACCAGTTCGGTAATCCGTTCAATGGTTTCCACTGTTCTTGCAAAATCGACACCCCGCTCAAAGCGATGGGCGGCATCCGTTGTGAAATTGAACCGGCGGGCACGGCCACGAATGGCATCCGGCCACCAGAAAGCGGCTTCAATGAAAATGTTTTCCGTATCCAGGGAAATGGCGGTCCGGTCTCCCCCCATGACCCCCCCCCAGCGACTCCACTCCATTTTCATCGACGATGACTCCTACCCAGTCATCGACTTCAACCGTCATTCCGTTGAGAAGTTCGACGGTTTCACCTTTTTCGCCCCAACGGACATTCAATGGACCGGCAATCCTGTCGAGATCATAAATGTGATTCGGTTGCCCGCATTCCAGCATGACATAATTGGAAATGTCGACCAATGCCGATACGGAACGCTGACCACTTCTTTCAAGACGTTGTTTCATCCATTCCGGGGTAGCCGCTTTCGCATTGATATTTCTGATCACCCTGCCCGAAAAACGGCCACACAAATCAGGAGCAAGAATATTCACTTCCTGTCTGGCATCAGACGTGACTTTTGCCTTGGCGGCCTCATGAAACGCCAAAGGTGTGCCTGTCAGTGCAGAAACTTCACGTGCGACCCCCAGAAGCGACAGGCAATCCGCCTTGTTCGGCGTCAGCTTGATGTCGAAAATCGAATCTTCCAGTTGCAGATATTCCCGCAAGTCGCTGCCGACAGGCGCATCTTCCGGCAGATCCATAATCCCGGAATGATCCTCGGACAATTGCAGTTCCCTGAACGAACACAACATGCCATTCGATTCCACACCGCGCAATTTTCCTTTTTTGATCGAAAAGGGTTTGCCGTCTTCACCCGGAGGCAGGACAGCCCCTACCAATGCACACCCCGTTTTCATACCGGGCCGCACATTCGGTGCGCCACACACGATATTCAGGATCGTTCCGGTACCGGCATCGACCTGACAAACACTCAACCGGTCGGCATTCGGGTGTTTGGCCACTTCAATAACTTCTGCAACAACGATTTTCGAAAAAGGTTTCGCGACAGGAATAACCTCTTCCACTTCAAGTCCGGACATTGTCATCAGATGCGCCAGTTCATCCGTCGTCATGTCCGGATCAACCATCGTTCGAAGCCAGTTTTCAGAAAATTGCATGATCAGCTTTCAACACAAAAAAACAGTGACAGAAAAACACTTAATTGAATTGTTTCAGGAAGCGCAAATCGCCTTCATAAAACAGTCTCAGATCGTTAATGCCATAACGTAACATCGTCAGTCTTTCCAGACCGGAACCGAATGCGAAACCGATATATTGTTCCGAATCAATCCCCATGTTTTTCAGTACATTGGGATGAACCTGGCCTGAACCGGAAACTTCCAGCCACTTTCCTTTCAGGGGACCGGAGCCGAAAGCGATATCGATCTCGGCAGACGGCTCGGTAAACGGAAAATAGGAGGGCCGGAAACGGACCTGAAGATTGTCTGTTTCGAAAAAGGCACGCACGAAATTCAGATAGACGCCCTTGAGATCGGCGAAACTGATATTTTTATCAATCCACAGACCTTCCACCTGATGAAACATCGGTGAATGGGTTGCGTCGCTGTCCACACGATACGTCCGTCCCGGAGCGATAACCTTCACGGGCAATTCATGAGAACGGGCATAACGGACCTGCATCGGACTGGTATGTGTGCGCAACAACAACGGTTTGCCCCGGGAATCATTGCCCTCGATATAGAAAGTGTCCTGCATGGAACGGGCCGGGTGGTTTTCCGGGCTGTTCAAGGCAGTGAAATTGGTCCAGTCCGTTTCGATCTCAGGCCCGTCAGCAACATCAAAACCGATGGAACCGAAAATTCTTTCAATACGCTCCCAGGTTCTCATGACAGGATGAATCCCCCCCCGGCGCCTTCCACGTCCGGGCAATGTCACGTCAATTGCCTCGGCATTCAGTCTCGCCTGAAGTTTTTCATTCGCCAGCTCCTGTCGCCTTGCATTCAAGGCACCTTCAATCTGGGTTTTAGCCGCATTGATCATGGCGCCCTGCGTTTTCCGTTGGTCGGGTTCCATTTTCCCGAGCATTTTCATCTGTGCGGTAATCAACCCTGTCTTGCCGAGATATTTCGCTTTGGCATTTTCAAGCGAAACCGGGTCGGTAGCCCCCAGGAAATCCTGCTTTGCCAAAGAAATCAACTGTTCTAACGAATCCATGCCACTTGTTCCTGTCAGACAACAGAAAAAATAAAAAAGCGGGGCAAGTCTAATCCTTGCCCCGCTCCGCTCCATGCATACTGCAAGACGATCAAGCCGCGATAGCAGCCTTAACCTGATTGACGATTGCAGCGAAAGCAGGTTTGTCTGCGACAGCCATATCGGCCAGTACCTTGCGGTCCAGTTCGATAGCGGCTTTCTTCAGACCATTCATAAACACGCTGTAAGACATTCCCAGTTCACGGGTCGCAGCGTTGATACGGGTGATCCACAAAGCGCGAAATACCCGTTTTTTGTTACGACGGTCACGATAGGCGTACTGGCCCGCCTTCATGACGGCTTCTTTTGCTACACGATAAACCGAGCTGCGACGACCACGATAACCTTTGGCTTCAGCAAGCAGTTTTTTATGACGGGCCCGTGCGGTGACCCCACGTTTTACTCTGGACATATTCTTTCCTTGTTATTCGTGTTGAAGGATCAGGCGCTTGGCATCATACGCAATACGGATGCGACATCGCTTGCATTGACATTGGTCATTCCGCGCAACTGGCGTTTGACTTTGGTGGTTTTCTTGGTCAGGATATGACGCTTGAAGGCTTGTGCGCACTTCACCGTACCACCCGGACGAACGCGAAAACGTTTTTTCGCGCTGCTTTTGGTTTTCATTTTTGGCATATAACTTTCCGTCCTTTCGGACAGCTCCTTTTTAATATGATCGCAGGTGACAGCACTCCTGCTGCACTTGTATGCCTGCTCACACTTGTTTTACAGCGGAGACCCGCTGCTCTTTTCCCGTCGCCTGACGACGACAGGAACAGATCCTATTTTTTCTTTTTCGGCGCCAGCACCATCACCATCTGGCGCCCTTCCATTTTCGGGAACTGCTCAACCTGGCCATAAGGCTCCAGATCCTGCTTCAACCGTTCCAGCATCCGGAAACCAATATCCTGATGAGCCATTTCACGACCCCGGAAACGCAACGTGATCTTGCATTTGTCACCGTCTTCCAGGAATTTGACCAGATTGCGCAGCTTGATATTGTAATCTCCCTCATCCGTTCCCGGACGGAATTTGATTTCCTTGACGGAAATCACCTTCTGTTTCAGCTTCGCCTCATGAGCTTTCTTCTGTTCGGCATATTTGAACTTGCCGTAATCCATGAGACGACACACCGGCGGACGCGCATTCGGTGCAATTTCAACCAGATCCACATCCGCTTCTTCAGCCAGCCGGAAAGCTTCCTGAAGACTGACAATACCAATCTGCTCATTATCCACGCCCAACAGACGTACTTCCTGAGCCGTAATTTCGCCATTGATGCGATGAGACTTATCAGTAGCTATGTTGACTCCCTGCTTATCAAGTTATGCTGTTCATAACGGATTTACTGCCTGGCCCTGATCTCGTTTTCCATTCGGACCATCAATTCATCCAAAGCCATGGCGCCCAGATCGACACCGCCACGGGCACGAACAGCGACAGTATTTCCATTTTTCTCCTTATCTCCCACGATCAGCAGATAAGGCACTTTATTTACAGAATGATCGCGTATTTTATAGGTAATCTTTTCGTTTCGCAAATCGGCTTCAACCCGGAAACCGGCCTTTTTCATCGTTTCGACAACACTTCTTGCATATTCTGCCTGACCATCCG
Source organism: Oxalobacter aliiformigenes (assembly GCF_027116575.1). Classification (GTDB taxonomy): domain Bacteria; phylum Pseudomonadota; class Gammaproteobacteria; order Burkholderiales; family Burkholderiaceae_D; genus Oxalobacter; species Oxalobacter aliiformigenes. Next base: position 2,026,143 of record NZ_CP098252.1, read on the forward strand.
AAATATTCAGGACGACGGCATGTACCGGAGCCAGCCACAAGGGCATCGCACCGGCATGATTTTCAATCAGAATGCCGATGAACCGCTCCAGCGAGCCCAGAATGGCCCGGTGAATCATAACCGGAATCTTGCGGGTATTGTCTTCAGCGACATATTCGGCCCCAAGTCTTGTCGGCATGGAAAAATCGACCTGAATGGTACCGCATTGCCACATCCGGCCAATGGCATCTCTCAAGGTATACTCGATTTTCGGCCCGTAAAAGGCACCATCCCCCGGAGACAGTTCGAATTCACATCCGGAACGTCTCAGCGACTCGATCAGTGCGTTTTCCGCCTTGTCCCAGGCTTCGTCCGATCCCACCCGTTTTTCCGGACGGGTCGCGACCTTGTAAATGATATCGGTGAACCCGAAATCCTTATAGACCTTTTTCAACAGATCGGTGAATGCGACACACTCATCCAGAATCTGGTCTTCCGTACAGAAAATATGCCCGTCATCCTGCGTGAATCCCCTGACACGCATCATGCCATGAAGAGATCCGGAAGGTTCATTGCGATGGCACTGGCCGAATTCTCCATACCGGAGCGGCAATTCACGATAGGAATGCAGGCTGGAACGATAAATCTGGACATGTCCCGGACAATTCATCGGCTTGATGGCATAAACACGATTTTCCGACTCCGTCGTAAACATGTTTTCCTTGTAATTGTCCCAGTGCCCCGATTTTTCCCACAGGGAACGATCCAGAATTTGCGGGCCTTTCACTTCCTGATAGCCATTATCCCGATAGACCTTGCGCATATATTGTTCGACTTGCTGCCAGATCGTCCATCCCTTGGCGTGCCAGAAAACAAGTCCGGGAGCTTCATCCTGAAAATGGAACAGATCAAGAGCACGCCCCAGACGACGGTGATCACGTTTTTCGGCTTCTTCAAGCATGTGAAGATAAGCATCCTGATCTTCCTTCTTCGCCCAGGCAGTGCCATAAATACGCTGAAGCATTTCATTTTTGGAGTCACCCCGCCAGTACGCTCCGGCAACCCGCATCAGCTTGAACACTTTCAGCTTGCCGTTCGCCGGTACATGAGGGCCCCGACACAGATCGGTGAAATCACCGCTTGTATAAAGAGAGACCTCCTCATTTTGGGGAATCGATTCGATGATTTCCGCCTTGTAATCTTCTCCGATCGACTTGAAGTAGGCCACTGCCTCATCTCTCGGCAACACCTTGCGGATGACGGTTTCATTCTTGCGGGCAAGCTCCGTCATTTTCTTTTCGATCGCCTGCAAATCTTCCGGAGTAAAGGGACGTTTATAGGAAAAATCGTAGTAAAAACCGTTTTCAATGACCGGCCCGATCGTCACCTGGGCATCCGGGAACAACTGTTTGACTGCATAAGCCAGCAAATGGGCCGTCGAGTGACGCAAAATATCGACTCCATCGGAATCCCGATCGGTAATGATCGACAGATCGGCATCCCTGTCGATGACATAGGAAGTATCGACCAGTTTATTGTCCACCTTACCTGCCAGGGCCGCCTTGGCCAAACCGCTACCGATAGAGGATGCCACTTCCGCAACCGTTACCGGCTTGCTGAATTCCCGTTTCGAACCGTCGGGAAGCCGAACTGAAATCATCTTGATCTCCAAAACCAACACAAAAAGACGGCCCACGACCGCCTGCTCACAAAGAAAAAACGCGGAACGGCAACATCCGGACAATCCGGAGATACAGACAAGACACCCGTCCGCGAGAAATATAATATTTTATCGCATTTGGCCCCAAACGGAGCACAAAGAGAAACGAAAAGCCCGAAACCCGCCACAATCCGGACCGAAACCGGATAAAAACACCATCTGACGGAAAAACGGAATGGATGAATACGCACCGGCCATCCCCCGCAAACACACATGACCGCCATGACGGAACCATCCACACCGCCCCGCCATTCGACACATGCACCAACCCGTACATCCATCGCACGCGCCCATCCGCATGCCCTCTGGCTATGGCTATGGTTATGGCTATGGTTTGGTTCACGAAGCATGGCACCGTCACCCGACCCGCCATGCACGGGAAACCGGACCGCCCCGGGATACGATCCGTGCAACCGAACCATCACGAACCGCAAGTCCGCATCCAGGATTTCAGGATAGCCTGAAACAACCGGCTGACCCCGTCTCCGGCAATACGGCAAGAAAAAGCCGGTTCACCCGGAACGCTTTCCGGAATTTTGCCCGCAACCCATTGTGTATGGGCCATAAATGGCAACAGACAGCACGGAAGAAAACGGCATGGTGCGCCTGCGGCCGGAAAGGAAAAGAGACACCCCCCCACAAGGAGTGGTGGAAAAAGACAGAAAAAAGCCCGGGTGGCGGAACCATTCGAAGTGTTGTGTGAAAAACACACCGGCAGAAGCCGGCCAATATCCGGGAAAAAGTATTAGCGGACCTGACCTTGTCTGCCGATACCACAGAAAGTACCGCCAACTCTATCAGAAATCAGGGAAAAACAGAAACGTCCCGGCGGCCTCCCGCCATGAACGTCCCCCGCATCCCGAGAAAGCTTGAAGAAAAAACACAATAAAAACAACATCCTGCAAATACATGACGTCCATTAATACTTTTTAACAGACTCAGGTTGCCGGAGAGAGCCGGCCAAACAATTAAAGAGGACGCAAATGAACAGGATATTCAAGGTAGTGTGGAACGAAATACGTGGTTCCTGGATGGTATGCGACGAGAACCGGGTAGCACGGGGCAAGACGAAAAGCGTCAAGGCAGCCGTTGTGGTAGCGTCTGTTGCGGCCATGATGGGATTGTCCGGCATGGCAATGGCTCAGGAACAGACCGTTACGAAAAAAATGGTCGAAAATGAAACCTTTGAAAACATCAATAAAACAGAAACCTCCAATTATCCATTACAGGCGATAGTATCTGCCACAAACGCGGATGCTTCCGCCTTGACAGTCAGTGGCTCCACATTTCAAAACAACCGGATGACGCTGGACAGTACCAGTGGCAATCCGGCAGCTGTGGCCGTGGCGGCGTCAGGTATCGATGTAACGGTCAGCGGCTCGACCTTTACAAACAATGCCGTGTCGGTGGCAGCGGGCGGCAGTGACGGCAACGGTATTTACGGGTCCGCGATAGGTGTCAATACAGGCAACCTGACAGTGACGGGATCGAACTTTACGGGAAATACCGCCAGCAGCAAACGCCAGACACAAGGTTCGGCCATTTATCAGTCGGCCGGGCAAATCAATATCTCCGGTTCGGATTTTGTGAACAATGCCGGTAATTCGGCAGCTGGCGGTAACGTCACGGGAGGCGCCGTTTCGCTCTGGGGTGTCAGCGGCACGATTGACAATGCGCGCTTTGAAGGCAACACCGCATCCATTGAAAACGTCAGTGTGAGTGATGAAGCGGTATATGGCGGTGCGGTATATACCCGAAGCGGCATATGGGGCGGAGAAAAAAACACGCAGTTGACGGTTTCGAATTCAACGTTCACAGAAAACAGGGCGACAGGCAGTGCGGATGCAAAAGGCGGCGCGATTTACGCCAAGGGTGACCCGGACAGCGATTTCAGCCACGCACTGAACGTGGAAAACAGCACGTTTGAAAAGAACCATGCCGATACGCAAGGTGGCGCAATCTATGCACTGGATACGACCACAACCATCAGCGGGAAATCATCCTTTACCGGCAATACGGCTCAAAACGGCGGTGCCATCTACAATGACAAGGGTACACTCGTGGTCCAAGACGGCGTCAAATTCCAAGAAAATTTCTCAACTGCACAAAACTACGGCGGCGGTGCGATCTACAACAACGGAGGCAATATCACGATCGGTAACGATGTGCAATTTGTCGGGAACGGGCTGAACCAACCAGTAACGGATTCAGATAATCGCGAGATGCGTTCGGCAGGCGGTGCGATTGCCTCATGGAATGCAGGTTCTCTTGAAATCGGTGAAAACGTCGTCTTTGAAAACAATGGCTATAATTCATCGGGTAATGCTGCATGGGCCTCCGGTGGCGCCATTTATCTGGATACAGATGGTACCAAAGTAACGGAAATGAACATCGGTACCGGTACCCGCTTTTCAGGCAATGTAGCCGGCTCTCTGGGTGGCGCGATTTATGCCGGAGATTCCAAAACGGAAATCTCGGGAACGACTTTTGAAAACAACAAGGCGGGCAATTGGGGCGGTGCCGTGTTTGCCGGCCAATACTTTGTACTCAACGATCACAGTGTGACGATTTCCGGTTCGCAATTCAACGGGAATGAAGCCGGAAATTACGGTGGCGCCATCGCTTCGCAATACACGGTACTGAACGTGAAAGATACGGTGTTTAGCGATAACAAGGCGGGTATTGATGGCGGCGCACTGCATATCACCGGTAGTGAAGAAGCAGGATATGCAGCGTCGGCAACTATTGAGAATGTCCGTTTTGATCATAATGTCGCCGGAAACAACGGCGGTGCCATTTACAATACCGCCAACAGCGAAATCACCTTTACCGGGACCAACACATTCAGTGGCAATACCGCCAATGGCATTGCCAACGACATCCACAATGCCGGCACGATCACAGTCGCATCCGGGACGACCACACTGGACGGTGGCATTACCGGTGACGGTACAGTCGATATTGACGGAGGCAAACTGGTCGCCCCGACCATCCACGCCAATGCCAACGCCATCAACCTGAAATCCGGCACCTTGCAAACCGGCTCGGAACAGGTCATGAAAACCGGTCTGAATGCGGAAGGAACGATAACCGATGCAAGCGGCCTGAAAGAAGATGCCAAAGTAGCATACACCGGCGGCGAACTGGCGTTGACCGACGCGAAATACAATCTGGACTATGCCAAATCGGTCGCCGGATACATCAATAATGATGGTGCGACAGCCGTAACCATGCTGGGTGAGCTGGTCGGACAGACGGGTCCGGTCACAGTCAGCGATCTGGAGGATACCGGAGTGGTACTGGCGACAGAAGATATCGTCGCCAATGAAGACAACAAGACTGGTCTGGTTATCGGTATCAAAGATGTCTCCGGACTGGATAATATCAACGGCAACAACTACACCGACGCCGAAACCCACAACAACAATCTGGGTGCCAAAACCCTGACACTGGCAAATGGCGGCGAAGCAGTACTGGTGACAAGTGGCAAAACGCTGACCCTGATCGGAGACGGAACCGATCTCATCAGGACGGACGACGGCAGCGTGAATGTCGATATCGGGCATGACGGCCAGAGCGGGACTCTGAATCTGGGAACCGACAGCGCCGCCAACGGCGGGACATTGAGCGGTACGGTGACGGTCAGTGAAACCGGTACGGTCAATGTCAATGGTGCGGAATATGGCGTCAATGGCAAGCTCGACGTATCCGGAACTGTCAACGTCAACAATGGCGCAACACTGAACACCGATACCGTGACCCTGAATAACAGCGGTACCGTCAATGTAGCCGGCACCATGAAGGCCGATACCCTGACAGCAGCAAAGGAAACAACCATCAACGTCGGCGACAGCACATCGGCAGGCAGCCTGTCGGCAAGTTCCCTGAGTCTGAACGGCGGCATGATGTTTCTGGATCCGGACTGGAGACCGGGCATCGGTATAGAAGGTGCATCGCGGGCAGCATTCGGTTCATTGCCAAACGGGATTGACGGTTCCCTTGTCGTCGGACGGAACTCACTGGCCGTACTGGGCGATACCACAACAGACTGGGCACAAAACGAATTCGCCCGGAGCGGAAGAAACTGGGGCCCCGGCGACATCACCGCCGCCCTGGCCATCCAGGCACCCCAGACACTGAGTGCTGCCGATAATGGAGCCATCGTCGTGGATGGTTCGCTGACGGCACCCTCGCAAACTGTTACGCCAAACAGCGTCAGATTCGCCGACAACTCCATGCTCATCGTCGATGCCGCCGGCATCGGCAGTGAAGCCGCGATCACCGGGAATGGTACAAGCCAAGCGACAGTGGCAGACAGCGCCGCCCTGCACATCGCCAACGCCAGAAACGGACAGGAAATCGGCATCCTGAGAGGCTTTACTTCCGATAAAGCCATCAATGGCTGGCAGGGAGACAACCTGACCTCCAGTGACGCCATGATCTCCCTGAATGTGACAGAAGACGGCAGCAACGGCAACGTCACCGTTGCGGCAACCGCCAACAACGCCGCCGACATCTTCCCGGGAGCCATGCCCGTCAGCACCATGAACGCCATCTGGCAAAACGGCGAAAACGACGTCGATTCTGCCAACGGAGGCATCGCCTTCCTCTCCAGAGCGGCAGACAACCGGTACCTCAATCATCAGGACGCCGTCCGTACGATCAATGGCGCCGCCCAGATGGCCGTTGCCGCCGGCGTCCAGCTCTCCAACCTGCAAGCGCTGGACAGCGTCACCGAAGCCCTGGAAAACCATGTCAGCCTGACCGCCAACACGCAGCAGGCCAATGCGCCACGCCTGCATGACGAAGGCGCCGACCTGTGGGCCGCCATGCTCTACCGGCATGATAGCGGAGACGGCATGAAATCGGGAAGCTTCAACGCCGACATCAACAACAACTTCGGCGGCCTCATCGTCGGCAGCGACTACACCTGGAAACTGGCCGGAGACACCCAAACCCGCGTCGGCGCCGCATTATCCATCGGCAAAGGCGACAGCCACAGCGACGGAGACTACAACTACAGCAAAAACGACTACGACACCTACGGCATCAACCTCTATGGCAGCTGGAACAACCGGAACGTCAATATCATGGCGGACATCGGTTACATGAAAGGAGACAACGAAGTCGAACAGCACCTCTCCCAAAACCTCGGCGGCAAACTGAAAGCCGACGTCGACACCGAAATGTGGACGGCCGGCATCAAGGGAGAATACCGTATCCGGACCAGTGCGCTGGACATCTCCCCCCATCTGGGAGTACGGTACACCCACCTCAAGACCGACAGCTTCAGCAGCCGCAACACCCTGGGAACCGTCTTCAATACAGACAGCGAAAGCTACAACATCTGGCAGATGCCACTTGGCGTCACCCTGAGCAAGGACTACAAGTCCGCCAGCGGCTGGACCATCAAACCGAAATTCGACTTCAGCGTCATCGGAGCGGCCGGAGACACGGAAGCCGAAACCCGGGTACGGGTACCGGGAGTCAATGCGGCCGACAACGCCAGCGCCGACATGATGGACAGCGTCAGCTTCAGAGGCATCGTCGGCGTGGAAATGCAGAAAGACGCCACCAGCGTCGGCCTGTCCGCAGGATACCAGCGATCTGCCACGATGAATTCCACGGGCTTCATGCTGAATATCGGCCATCACTTCTGAAAAACCATACACGCACGGATTTCCGTCCGGTGCGGGTGGGTTTGCATAAAAAGGGCGCCTCCCGAAAGGGGGCGCCCTTTTTACGGGACCCTGTCCGTTTCCGGTAGCGGAATGTACGGGGATTGCCGTTTCTTTCGCGGCTTCAGCATGGCGCCCGGGTATTTCCCGGTAACGCTGACCGGATTCACGGCAATGTCTTCCGGTATCCCGGCGGCGATGATCCGCCCTCCTCCACCTCCTCCTTTCGGGCCAAGGTCAATTATCCAGTCCGCTGTCTTGATGTTTCATGGAGGCTGAAGGGATGATCGGGAAATGAGAAACAAAAAAGCACACTGAAAAGTGTGCTTTTTCATGCTATACCATTTCGATAATGGCAACAGGAATTCTGGTAGGCACGATTGGACTCGAACCAACGACCCCTACCATGTCAAGGTAGTGCTCTAACCAGCTGAGCTACGCGCCTAAAGACGTTATTATAACCTAAAAAAATCAGACTGGGCTACATTTTCAATATAACTACAGCAAAAAAACAACTCATCATACAGCCTGCCCCGTCATTTCAGGCGTCAGAGAATGCAAGAGTCATGCAAAATCAGGCGTATAACCATGATATTCAGAACAGTGAATTCGCAGCTCCGGTCGCAACTGTCAGCAATTTTTCAGAATCGCTTTCAATCTCCTGAAACAAGACCGAACCCGACAAATGACATCCTGACAGACAGCATGCCTGTTTTTGATACAGACCTCGCCAACAGACAGGATTTCCAAATGATGAAAACCGGTCGATGCTCCCTTGAGCATTGTGTACATCGTGGCAGGTTTATGACTTTTCCCTGTAATGACTCATGATTTATCAACCTGCATTCGATCACCTCATCGATTCTCTGCTCACAGGGCAATTCTTTCCTGCGGCAATATAGGCCACCTTGAATCGGCACTGGCATAAACCGCTATGAAACCACGACTATACGGAAAATTTATGAGTCCCGTGTTTTCTCGTTTCAGCAATAGCTCAGTCCCCGGGCCCTCCGGTTCATACCCGAAAATATCCTGTCAAAGCAAGTCTGTGCAAAAACTGACAGATCAAACGACATTCGGCTGCCGATGATGTTGCCAGAACAATCACTGAATAACAGACGTCACGAAAAGCATGGAAAATTTTCTGACTGCATCGTGAATTTCATCACTTGCATCAGGTTTTTGCAAAAGCTCACTGCCGGAAAACATTGGTATCGCCAATTTCTCAAAAAACATGTAACGGCTTCCGGATGTCGCTATCTTTCAAGTTTCGCCATTTTCCTCAATCAGCGGGACAAGAATTTTTTCGGGCTTCTCCCGGATATTCAGCTCCGGATCGTGACCGGTCAATGTCACTGTTTGTATTGAAAGACCATTTACTCTCATATTGAGACAGCATGAATCCCCCTCCTTTACAGATCTGAAAAATTCACGATACATCAAATTTTGCGCATTCATAATCGTTTTCGGTGAAATCCGGTTTATAGTGTTGAGTGACAGAAAAATTGTTCCGTTCTGAATCTGTTTCAGTCTTTTCTCCCGTCGATTGTTTTTTATTTACGGTTTGCCATGAATCCAACCAATCTCGCCAATACGGCCGTTTTTCAAAAACTCAAAAAACACGCTGAAAAAGCCGGAAAATGGTCGCTGAAAGAACTGTTCCGGAATGATCCCGGCCGTTTTCCCGCCATGACATTGACAGCCGGGGGCCTGTTTCTGGATTTTTCGAAGAACTTCCTGACGAAAGAAACATTGCTGCTGCTTCTGGAACTTGCAAAAGAATGTGATCTCGAAAAAATACGGGACCGAATGTTTGAGGGAGACAAAATCAATACCACAGAACACCGTGCCGTTTTGCACACGGCATTAAGGGCTCCCCGTTACGAGAAAGTTCTGGTCGATGGAAAAAATGTCATTCCCGACATTCAGGCCGTTCTTGATCAAATGCGCCGTTTCTCGGAGAAGATTCACTCCGGGGAATGGAAGGGTTTCACCGGCAAGCCGATAACCGATATCGTCAATATCGGAATAGGGGGTTCCGACGTAGGGCCGAGAATGGTCTGTCAGGCAATGCGTCCTTTCCATATAAAAGAATTGAACGTTCATTTCGTCGCAAATGTCGATGGACATGATCTGGATATGGTTTTGAACAGGGCCCGTCCGGAAACGACTCTTTTCATCATTGCGTCAAAAACCTTTACGACACTGGAAACCATGCTGAATGCCCATTCAGCCCGCAGCTGGTTTCTGAACCATGGAACCATCCGGGATATCCAAAAGCATTTCGTCGCCATTTCAACCAACCGGGAAGCCGTTGAAAAATTCGGCATTCATCATGACAACCTGTTCCCCTTCTGGGACTGGGTAGGTGGTCGCTATTCCGTCTGGTCCGCTATCGGCCTGCCTGTCGTACTGGCTATCGGCTACAACCATTTCACGGAATTTCTGGCAGGTGCCCATGCGATGGATGTTCATTTCCGATACGCACCTCTGGCATCCAACATGCCTGTACTTCTCGGCCTGACAGGTATCTGGAACCGGAATTTCCTGGGATGCACCTCTGTTTCCGTAGCTCCTTATTTGCAGGATCTCGTCAGTTTTCCAAGATACCTGCAACAGCTCGAGATGGAAAGCAACGGCAAGCAGGTACAGAAAAACGGCGAACCCGTCACTTATGGAAGCTGTCCTGTCATCTGGGGAAATGTCGGAACCAATGGGCAACATGCCTATTTTCAGTTACTGCATCAGGGAACCGAAATCATCCCTGTCGATTTCATCGTCGCCCTGTCTCCACACCATACTCTCGCAAAACATCATTCCGCCCTACTGGCAAACTGTTTCGCCCAGTCAGAAGCGCTGATGAAAGGCAAAACCGCCGATCAGGTCAGAGCCGATCTGGAAGCGTCCGGCATGAGTCCACAGGAAATAGAAACCCAGATACCCCAAAGAACTTTTCCGGGAAACCGTCCAAGCAATACGATCCTTATGAACGTGCTCAGACCCGAAACGCTGGGCGCACTGATGGCACTATATGAACACAAGACATTCGTGCAAGGTGTCATCTGGAACATCAACAGCTTCGACCAATGGGGAGTCGAACTGGGAAAAGTGCTTGCGCAAACCATTCAGAAAGAACTGGAAAACAACATTTCCGAAGAACACGACAGTTCAACCAGCGGTTTGATTGCTCTGGCAAAAGCATCCCGCAAATAAGCGTTTCAAGAATTCAAATGTGAATCCTTCATGATTTTGCAAACAGTTTATTTTCCTGACCGGCAAGGCAGATACCGCATCGGTTGATGACATGTCGGGAAATCGGATTGGCTGATTGGTGACGTGTTTGATGTTCCGCGAAAATTGCCGGTTCATTTCCGGCGGAAGCCAATATCCCTCATTCACATCCTCACGGGGTTGATACAACTGCAACAATACATAGAAAGGACCTGATGGTACGGGAAGCCAATTCGATCTTTTTTCCTGCCCGGGTTCTTCCTGCTGAAGAGTTACGACAAGACTTCCATCATTATTCAGTTCCAGTATTCTTGACGCGGAATTGAGCACATAAGCATCGTCCGGCTTGAAAGACGGCCGCTTCACGAACGGATATGCCGTCAATGTCCAAAACGCATCGACCGGCGGTAACTGGTTCGCGTCAAATCGCAGCTCATACCGGTTACGTCCATCGAGTACATTCTGCTCCACGGTTTCGTATACCAGCGTCAGGATTTCCCTTGATGAACCGCCGAAAGGATTTCTTGCGGACATATAAGCCCGGTAAGAATAGTTTTTTTCCGTATCTTCCCCTGTCTCGCGAAAGACGACCGATTTTCCGACACCGGATCGCGCCAGCATTTTCAGTTCGGCCTGCCCCGCTGCCATTCCATCAATCAACGCTCTTTTTTCCGGTTCCGACATCGTCAAATGATCAAACGGTCTGCCGGGTTCAATACCGATCCTCGCAAACCGTCTCATCATTGCATTCTCATCACCGGATATTGAACAAAACTGCAACAAAAAATTCAGATAGGTAAAAAATTCCGGTGTCATCGTTTTTTCTGCACTGAACTCCGGATAATGGATATCTCCGGCAGGCGAACCCGTTGCCGTCCCGTTATACCGGCTTAAAGGAATTATCCTGAACTGGCGTATCAATTTTTCCACCTGGCCGACATCCTCCTGATTTTCAATGCGGATGCGGAAAAGTCCCGAAACAAAAGATGTGGAAGACGTGATGATTCGGGTCATTCCGGAAGGATTTTTCCCTTTCCATTCTGATGTCGCAATCAGAAAATGTCCCCCGTTGTTTCCGTCCCTGCGGTTACTGATGTATTCGAAAGGTTCTGAAAAAAGATCGATAAACTGAATGGAAAAATACCGTCCGGCCATGGTAGCGGGAACAGTCAGGACATACGGTTCATCCCGCAAATCAAACCATACACTGCCATAAGCCATTCCGGATTCTGGCTGCGCCTTTTCTGTATCGTCAATCCGAAAGGTCTGCTCACGAGAATCTGATGCTATCTCCTTTGTACATCCGCGAACCGGGCTGGAAACTGCTCTCCAGGCCAGTTTGTTAAAAGATGCAAGAAAACGGGAGTTATCCTTGTCGATCGCATGAATATACATATCGCGATAAAGCTCGACGACAGGAAAACCGTAGATATAGGCTTCCTTGGCGATCTGGGTAATTTCCACCTCGTCAAGCGGCTTTTTCTGATGACACGCAACAAGCAACAATACCGTCACCAACCCCATCAAAAAATGTATCAGTTTCATACACCCATGAAATGGAATTATCCCGCATGCAAAGTCAGTGGCACCATCAGCAAAACCGGAAAAATCCTGCCGACAACCCGAACAAATTTATGCCAGTAACTGGATATATCAATAAAATGTTCCCGCTGTTTCGCGTATACTGAATCCTGACATCGTCAATCGGTTCCTTTCATCCAAAGGGATTTCTACCGGCACAGGCCGATATATTGCTCTTTTTGTCTGTATTGAATATTGATCTTTCCGGAATCCGTCGTTTGCGTGTCGATAACATGTTTTAATATTTATCGTCTTTTTGTCCCCACCACCGCGAGAGTAAAGATATGAACCAACTGGAACAACTGAAACAATTCACGACTGTCGTAGCCGATACAGGCGATTTTCAATCCATCCAGCGCTACTCGCCACAGGATTCGACAACCAATCCTTCCCTGATTCTGAGGGCTGTCCAGAAAGACACCTATCATGCACTCCTCGAAAAAACGGTCCGGGACAACCGGGACAAATCAACCGAAGCGATCATGGATCGTCTGCTTGTTGCGTTCGGTATCGAAATTCTGAAAATCGTTCCTGGCCGTGTTTCCACGGAAACCGATGCACGATTGTCATTCGATACGGAAGGCAGCATAAAGAAAGGCCGTGAACTGATGGCGCTCTACAACAAGGCCGGGATTCCGAACGACCGCGTTCTCATCAAGATCGCCTCGACCTGGGAAGGAATCCGGGCCGCCGAAATTCTCCAGAAAGAAGGAATCCGCTGCAACATGACACTCATGTTTTCCCTGCCACAGGCTGTTGCCTGTGCCGAAGCGAATGTCCAGCTGATTTCTCCTTTTGTCGGACGAATATATGACTGGTATAAAAAACAGACCGGAAATGAATACACCGGTGAAAACGATCCCGGCGTGCAATCCGTAAAGAGAATCTACAATTACTATCGCAAATTCGGATATCCGACAGAAGTCATGGGAGCAAGTTTCCGCAATACCTCTCAAATCATCGAGCTTGCCGGTTGCGATCTTTTGACAATCAGTCCTGAACTGTTACAGAAACTGTCTGATTCGGATATGCCGGTTACACGAAAACTGAACCAGGAAAATGCCAGACAGGATCCTGTCGAAAAAACAAGTTATGACGAGAAGGGATTCCGGCTTGCTTTAAATAATGATGCCATGGCAACGGAAAAACTGTCTGAAGGCATTCGGCTGTTTTGTGCCGATACGATAAAACTGGAAAAAATGATTGACGAACTTCGCTGATACAGCGTTACGACTCCTTCACAGAATGGTGTTTTCTTCATAAAGAAGAAAACACCATTCTTGGTTTCGGGACACGGTATTCTGATTAAAACTCGTTCTCATTCTTCATGGTCCACACAGGCTCTCTGTCATGATGTCTCGTCAACAGCACACGAAAGAAAATACACAAGCCGCCTATTTTCCCGGACTGGACGAAAAACAGGTACAGGAAAGGCTTTTGAGAGATGGCCTCAATGAACTATCGTCCACCAGGCCTCGTTCCGTTCTGTCCAAGGCATGGGAAGTCGTCTCCGAACCCATGTTTCTGCTGCTGATATCTTGCGGTATCCTGTACCTCATCATCGGCAATACCGAAGACGCTTTCATTCTTTTGGGATCAGTATGCCTCATCGTCACCATGAGCTTTCTGCAAGAAAGAAAAAGTGAACGGACACTGGAAGCGCTAAGGGAACTGACCAGTCCCAGGGCCCTTGTTTTAAGGGATGGCATTCGGAAACGAATAGCGGGAAAAGACGTCGTGTCGGACGATATCGTTTTTCTTTCCGAAGGTGACAGAATTCCCGCAGACGCCATTGTGCTCGAAGCACAGAATCTGTCTGTCGATGAATCCCTGCTGACAGGTGAATCCGTTCCTGTCAGAAAACAGAAATGGGAACCGGGAAATTTTCCCGAAAACAAACCGGGCGGCGACGACTTGCCGTATCTTTTTTCAGGCACTCTCGTCGTTCAGGGAAAAGGTATCGCAAGAGTCACCGCTACAGGTGAAAAAACGGAACTGGGCAAGGTCGGAAAAGCGCTTTCCGCACAAAAAGAGGAAACAAGCCGTGTCCAGACAGAAACCCGCCATGCTGTCAAGGTAGTCGCCATAACCAGTACTATCCTGGTCGTTCTGCTGGTGATCTGGTATGGCCTGTCACGCCACGATTGGCTACACGGCCTTCTCGCCGGTCTGACGCTGGCAATGAGTATCATGCCGGCGGAATTTCCACTGGTTCTGGCAATATTCCTTGGGCTGGGTGCCTGGCGAATGGCCAAAAAAGAGGTACTGACTCGCCGGATTCCAGCAATCGAAATGCTGGGTGCAGCCACAGTACTCTGTACAGACAAAACAGGTACACTGACCCAAAACCGGATGGTCCTTTCAAAAATCATGGTTAACGGTGAAACGTACTCATTCGATCACGACGAATCACCCGATCATGACAGTTTCCCTGAACTGTTTCACGAAACCCTGGAATTCGCCATGCTATCCAGCCAGCGTGATCCTTTTGACCCGATGGAAAGCGCCATCCAGCAAACCGGACGGCGGGTACTGGCCGGTTCGGAACATATACACGACAGCTGGAACCTGGTAGAAGAATACCCTCTCTCCCGTGAACTGCTGGCCATCTCCCGTGTCTGGCGCTCGCCCGACATGAGCCGGTATGTTATTGCCGCGAAAGGCGCTCCTGAAGCGATTATGGATCTTTGCCATCTTGATGCGCGAACAATGGAAATCATTTCAGCCCAGGTCAATTCACTGGCAGCACAGGGACTCAGAGTATTGGCAACAGCCAAAGCAACATTCCGGCATGGCGAATTACCCTCGCAACAACATGATTTCCATTTCGAGTTCATTGGCATTATTGGTCTGGCCGATCCACTGCGTCTGACGGTCAAAACGGCAATCGAAGAGTGCCGTACCGCGGGAATCCGGGTCATCATGATCACGGGCGATTACCCGGTAACGGCGGAAAAAATTGCCCGGGAAGCAGGTCTGGATACAAGCGGTCCCATTCTGACCGGACAGGAAATGGAAGCAATGCTTCCATCCGAATTGGGTGAGAGAATAAAAAAAGGAAACGTTTTCTGCCGTACGACGCCGGAACAGAAATTGAGGCTGGTCAACAGTCTGAAAGAAAACGGTGAAATTGTCGCCATGACCGGGGATGGTGTCAATGATGCCCCCGCATTGAAATCATCCCATATCGGTATCGCCATGGGCGAAAGAGGAACGGATGTCGCACGTGAATCGGCCGCACTGGTTCTGCTCAATGACGATTTCTCCTCGATTGTCACGGCTGTCCGTCTGGGACGGCGAATCTTCGATAATATCCGCAAAGCCGTGATTTTTATCGTGGCGGCCCATATTCCTATTGCAGGCCTGTCACTCATTCCCGTCATGCTGGGCTGGCCGTTGATCCTTCTCCCCATCCATATAGTTTTTTTCGAATTGATGGTCGATCCGGTTTGTTCTGTCGCCTTTGAAAACGAACCGGAAGAAACCGACGTCATGACACGTCCGCCCAGACCGACAAACGCCAGAATCTTCGACAAATCCATATTATGGCTCGGGGTCAGACAAGGACTGGCTCTTCTGGCATGGGTCATCTTCATTTACGGGTTCTCCCGGAAGCACGGCTTCGATACCGAACAGGCCCGAACGTTAACCTTTACCGCCATGATCGCAGGGGATATATGGCTGATTCTTGTCAACCGTTCATGGAGCCGCTCTCTCCTTGAATCGCTGAAGCAGAAAAACACCATCTTATGGTCTGTTCTGGCAATTACCGTTTCCGTCCTGATGGCCGGAATTTTCCTGCATCCCGTTCAGAAACTTTTCCATTTCGGCCAGATTGACTGGCCATATACAATACTTGTTATCGGTGCCACTCTTTGTTTTACCGGATTGTTGTCGACAATCCGTTTTTTCAGGCAAAAAAAAGTGCAGACATCCTAGAATGAAATACGCCATCAGGGCCGGCGATCGTACTGTCCGCAAGCGGTCCGGCCGATTCCATACCTTGCCCATCAAAGTATGGAACCCATCGGCATTTTCTCAGAATTTGTATTTAATCCCGAATTCCCCGGCATAACCCTCCCGTTCGCCAAAGTAGCCGCTGGCCTTGACATGGCGGGTCTTTTTCCCCGGCAGACAGAAAATGGGGCAAACGAGAACCGGAGACCATTCATCATTGCAACCTGACTCGGCCAAATACTGTTGGTATAGCCGGAATTGACTATCCCTATAAAAGGCACGCTTTGCAAGGCCAAACTGCCGGAATTGCCAACAAAAGCAAAAATTGATCTCCGGCAAAAAAGGACATTTATTGTTCAACGGAAGAAAAACTTCATTTCCGCCCGGATTGATTAGCGGACATTTTTACGGCATTTCGCCGTTTCATCCGTTTTATCACAGGAAATTTATGTCCAAACGCCCGGAAAAAGAGACAAGAAATGCATGTTCCGAAACGGACTCAAATCATTTTTTCAGATGGGAACTCGACCTCATCAAGTCGAAAATGGCATCGTTCACTTTACGCGCACTCTTGATCAAATCGAAACTGTCCGGCATGAACAGCCAGTCGGCCAACAGTCCCTTGAAGACGAAACCGAGCAAGTTGTTAGCCAGTTCGATATCCAGATCGGCAGGCAACTGGTTCTTCATTTGCGCATTGACCAGAATCCTCTGAATGATTTTCTTGGAATAGGTCTGCCATGCTTTCTGCTGAATGACAATCTGGTCCGTTTCGCTGGTGAACTCGCATTTGTGAAACAGAATAGTCAGTACTTTCCGGTAATGGGGATTTCCAATGACTTCCAGCATGATGAATTCATGTGTTTTACTCAACTGAGCAATAGGATCCGTGGCATCTTTTTCGACAATCTCCTCGATCATTTCCCCCATGGGTTGCCTCACACGGGAACACATGGCCTCAAACAGATCTTCCTTGTTCTTGAAATGCCAGTAAATGGCGCCACGGGTTACACTGGCAGCCTCTGCGATCTCATTTAATGTGGTATTTGAATAACCTTTGTCGTAAAAAACGTCTTCGGCTGCATCCAGAATACGGTCACGGGTATCCAGCGTTTTTTTTCTGCTCGCAGTATCTTTTTCCATGACGCGCGCCATAACTCTTCCCATTTACAATATGTAACAAATTATCAAGTCTGTTGCATCAAAATTATATCTGATCGATAATTTTCAAAAAAGACTAACATACATTCATGATTGTATGTTAGATTACAGTGCAAGTCATCCACATGACATTTTGTTTTTTACATGAATGAATATCCTTGGTTTCCCGGATGATCCGGGGAACCGGTCACTTTTTCTTCAAAGAAACTCATGAGCTCCTTTCTTTCACTAAGAAATGCCGGTGCCATTTTTGCTATGGCTTCCCTTCTTGCAGCGTGCGGCGACAAGGCCGCTCCCCCGGCCCAGTTGCCGGAAGCTGCATTTGTCACTGTCACCCCGGAAAAGATGGTGGTCGAGAATGAATTGCCGGGACGTCTGGAATCCTATCGTACGGCCGAGGTTCGTGCCCGTGTCCCCGGCATTATTCTGAAAAGAGCTTTTGAAGAAGGTTCCTACGTCAAACAGGGACAACTTCTGTTCCAGATCGATCCACGCGATTACAAGGCTTCCGTCCAAAGCGCAAAAGCCTCGCTGGCCCGTGCAGAAGCCAACAAGGTCCAGGCTGATCTGAAACTGAAACGGTACACGCCGCTTGTTGAAATCAATGCCGTCAGCAAACAGGAATATGACGATGCTGTCGCTGCCCAGAAACAAGCCGCCGCCGATGTCGATGCGGCGAAAGCGGAACTGGTCAAGGCAAAACTCAATCTTGAGTATGCGACAGTGACAGCACCGATTTCCGGACGCATCGGTCGCCAGATGGTAACGGAAGGTGCGCTGGTCGGACAAAATGAAACAACCCTGCTGGCGACCATCCAGCAAATCAATCCGATTTATCTCAACCTGACACAATCCAGTGCCGAATTGCTCAAGCTGCGTCAGAAAATGCAAAACGGCATGCTGAAAGGTACGGACAAAACGGGACTGAACGTCACCATGGTCATGGAAGACGGTTCCATCTACCCACAAACAGGCAAACTGCTGTTCTCCGATATCTCCGTCGATCCCACGACCGGTGAGGTCACGATCAGAGCGTTATTCCCCAATCCGGACAATATGATCCTTCCGGGCATGTTCGTGCGCGCGAGACTGGAACAGGCTGTTGATGAAAACGCCATTATCGTTCCTCAACAGGCTGTCCAGCATTCCAATAACGGTTCGACAGTCTTGGTCATTAACCAGGAAGACAAAATCGAGACCCGTAATGTCAAAACAGGAGCGGCCGTAGGAAACCGCTGGCTTGTTACCGAAGGATTGCAGGCCGGTGACAGGGTAGTGGTGGAAGGTCTCCAGAAAGTCAGACCGGGATCACCTGTCCGGGCCGTACCATGGGAAGCTACTTCAAACAACACCGGGTCAACAGAACAGCAGGTGCCCGTAGAATCTGCTGAAAAAGCCGAGACAACCGAACAGAAGGAAGCGACGGAAACATCTGGCGCAACGTCGCAGGCTGCCCCACAACAACCCGCCTCCTCTCCGGCAAAAGCTGAATAAGCGAAAAGAAGGAATATCTTATGGCTAGGTTTTTTATCGACCGCCCTATTTTTGCGTGGGTTATCGCAATTTTCATCACACTGGCAGGTATCTTGTCCATATTCAATCTGCCGGTTTCCCAATATCCGAACGTCGCACCTCCCCAGGTCACGGTTACAGTGACCTATCCGGGTGCAACGGCCAAGACGGTTGAAGACAGCGTCATCCAGATCATCGAACAGGAAATGAACGGCGCAACAGGTCTCCAGTATTTCGAGTCTGAAAGCCGTACCGGTGCCGGGACCATCACCTTGTCTTTCACCCCGGAAACAGACGTCGAACTGGCCTCTGTTGACGTCCTGAACCGTCTCAAACGGGTGGAGTCCCGTCTGCCGGAAGCCGTGATGCAGCAAGGGGTCAATATCAACAAATCCCGAAGCAATTTCCTGGCGATCATTTCCCTGATTTCCACAGACGGCAGCATGACACCAATCGATCTGGGCGATTATGTCTACCGTAATGTTCTTTATGAAATCAAACGTCTTCCCGGCGTAGGGGATGCGACTGTGTTCGGTTCCGAAAAAGCGATGCGCATCTGGATCGATCCGATCAAGCTGACCGGTCTGAAACTGACCGCGGGCGACGTCGCCAATGCGATCAAGAACCAGAACGCGGTGGTAACTTCCGGTGCCATCGCCGACCCGCCCAACACCGGCTCGGAAACATTCACGGCTACCGTCAATGTCCACGGCCAGTTGCAGACGAAAGAAGAATTCGAAAATATCGTCTTGCGTGCCAATACCGATGGTTCGGTCGTTCGTCTCAAGGACGTTGCCCGTGTCGAACTGGGTGGACAGACTTATGAAACTTACGCCCGCCTGAACGGCAAGCCGATTTCCGGTTTCGGTGTCCAGCCGACGGCAACCGCCAATACCATGGCGACCATGCAATCGATCCGGAACAAAATGGAAGAACTGTCCAAATATTTCCCCGAAGGGGTCTCGTACAGTATCCAGAACGATACCTCGACATTCGTCAAGGCCTCAATCCATGAAGTGATCAAAACCCTGTTTGAGGGTATTTTCCTTGTCTTTGTCATCATGTATCTGTTTCTGCAGAATTTCCGTTATACGATCATTCCGACGATCGTGGTTCCAATTGCACTGATGGGAACATTTGCTGTCATGAAGGCACTGGGATTTTCGATCAACATGCTGACCATGTTCGGTATGGTGCTATCCATCGGTATCCTGATCGACGATGCTATCGTGGTGGTTGAAAACGTGGAGCGTATCATGGCCGAAGAAGGGCTATCGCCCCGGGATGCCACGTACAAGGCGATGGGACAGATTACCGGAGCCATCATCGGCATTTCGCTGGTTTTGACCGCTGTTTTTATTCCGATGGCTTTCTTCAGCGGTTCCGTTGGTGCCATTTACCGGCAATTCTCGATCACCATGGTCGCTTCCATGGTTTTTTCCGCTTTCCTGGCCCTGTCGTTAACGCCCGCGCTGTGTGCGACCATTCTGAAACCGATCGATCCCGACGCTCATGGCGAGAAGAAAGGCTTTTTCGGCTGGTTCAATCGGCGCTTCCATAATATGACGATGACATATGAACGCCAGGTTTCCAGAATGTTTAGCAAAACCATGCGTTATATGGCGATCTACGGCGCTATCGTTTTATGTGCCGCGTTCATGTTCTGGAAATTGCCGACGTCATTTTTGCCGGATGAAGACCAGGGATATGTCTACACCAATATCCAGCTTCCTGCGGGAGCGACACAGGCCCGGACTCTGGAGACACTGAAGATTGTCGAAGACCAGTTCACGAAAGAACCGGGAGTTGAAGGCGTCATTACCGTTGTCGGTCACGGTTTCTCAGGAAACGGACAAAACAGCGGTCTGGCATTCGTCACGCTGAAAGACTGGGGTGAAAGGGATTCCGACAATTCGGCCAGCTCGATCATACAAAGAGCTTTCGGTCGCTTTTCCCAGATAAGGGATGCTATCGTTTTCCCCATGAATCCGCCCGCAATCCGTGAATTGGGTAATGAATCAGGATTTGTATTCCGCTTGCAGGATCGTTCCAGCAAGGGGAACGATGCACTGGTCGCTGCACGAAACCAGCTGCTCCAACTCGCCAGCGAAAGCAAGATTCTCAAGAACGTACGATTCGACGGGATGGAAAATTCTCCCCAATTGTCGCTGGTCATCGATCGCGACAAGGCGAATGCATTGGGCGTTTCGTTCGAAGACATCAATACGACCCTGTCAACCGCCTTTGGTTCGAATTACGTCAACGATTTTGACAGCAAGGGACGGCAACAGCGCGTCATCGTCCAGCTGGAGGCAAGCGAACGCATGACTCCGGAAGATTTCAAGAACCTGTATGTACGCAATGCATCCGGAACCATGGTACCATTCTCGGCCTTCATATCAACCGAATGGAAAAACGGTCCAATCCAGCTGATCCGGTACAATGGATATCCATCCATGCGTATTACCGGTTCTCCTGCTGACGGCTACAGTACAGGTGATGCCATGAATGAGATGGCAGCCCTGATGCAACAGCTGCCCGAAGGTTTCGGGTACGAATGGACAGGCCAATCCCTGGAAGAACTGTCTTCCGGCGCACAGGCTCCGATGTTATACGCCCTTTCATTACTGGCTGTCTTTCTCTGTCTGGCCGCTCTTTATGAAAGTACGTCTATTCCGGTTGCCGTGCTCCTCGTGGTCCCGCTGGGTGTCATCGGCGCCCTCATCGGCGTGTTCCTGCGCGACATGCCCAATGACGTGTACTTCAAGGTCGGTCTGATCGCCACGATCGGTCTGTCCGCCAAGAATGCGATTCTGATCGTTGAATTTGCCAAGGATCTTCAGGCTCAGGGTAAAGGACTCGTCCGTTCGACCCTGGAAGCTGTACGCCTGCGTTTCCGGCCGATTATCATGACTTCGCTGGCCTTCATTCTCGGTGTCGTACCGCTGGCTATCGCTTCCGGCGCCGGTTCCGCCGCACAGCGGGCTATCGGAACAGGCGTCCTGTTTGGCATGATTACAGCGACTATTCTGGCCGTATATCTGGTTCCGATATTCTTTATCGTTGTCCGTTCCCTTTTCGCGGGTAGCAAACGCCAGCAGGCAATGTATGCGCGGAACAACACACAGGACCGCAAAAAACCGTGGAAAATCGCATGGGAATTTCTGAGTCGTGGAAGCAAGAAGGACAAAACTGATGATTAAAAAATGTACTCTGGTTTTACTGGCAGCCGGTATTTTAAGCAGTTGCAGTATGGCTCCGACTTATGTCCGGCCGGATGCCCCGATCGAAAATCAATTCCCGGGCAATACGGATTCTTCCACAAAAACACCTGCATCCGAAATCGGATGGAATGAGTTCTTTCGTGAACCGCGCCTCAAGGCACTGATTGCTGCCGCTATTGAGAACAACCGTGATCTGCGGCTGGCTGCATTGAATATTGAGGAAGCCCGGGCACTCTATAACGTTCAGTGGGCCGATCGCCTGCCGACATTCCAGGTTGAGGGCGAGACGTCAAGAGCGAGGAGTGTCAGCACATCATCCCCCGGAATGGTTACGTCAGGCAATTACACCGTAGGACTGGGCCTGTCTGCCTTTGAGCTGGATTTCTTCGGAAGAGTCAAAAGCCTGACTGATGCCGCACTGGCACAGTATCTGGCAACGGAAGAAGCGCAACGCTCCGTCTATATCAGTCTTGTTTCGGAAGTCGCCAAAACCTATCTGACCGAACGCGCGCAAACAAAACAGATCGAGCTGGCAAAGAAATCGTATGAATCATACAAGCATTCCTACGAGTTGATGCAAAAGCGCTACGAGGTCGGTGCATCTTCCGCCCTGGAACTGAGACAGTATGAAACGCTGATGCAATCCGCACTTGTCTCGTTATCGACACTGGAACGGCAACGCGCCCAGACCGAAAACGCACTGGTCATTCTGATAGGAGGCAAACAGATCAAGGACCTGCCTCCACCGCATGATCTCTCCGAAGACGATATCCTGCAGGACATTCCGGCGGGTCTTCCTTCGGATTTGCTGGCAAACAGGCCGGATATCCGACAGTATGAACAGCTTCTGAAAGCGGCAAATGCCAATATCGGAGCGGCAAGAGCGGCTTTTTTCCCGCGAATCACGTTGACCGCCTTTGCGGGAACGGCCAGCTCAAGCTTGTCCGGCCTGTTCGATGCCGGGACGGGTGCATGGACATTCACTCCGCAGCTGACGCTGCCGATTTTCGATGCCGGTCGCAATATGGCGAACCTCGATCTGGCCGAGGCCCGCAAAAACATCGCTATCGTCAATTATGAAAAAGCCATCCAGACCGCCTTCAAGGAAGTCGCCGATGCACTGACGGCACGGGATTGGCTGAACGAACAGGTGAAGGCACAGGCAGCGGTCCTGAATTCCGAAACAGAACGCCTGAAGCTGTCTGAAGCGCGGTATAACAACGGTATAGCCAGTTCCCTGGAGGTTTTCGATGCTCAAAGACAGCAGTTTGCGGCGGAACAGTCTCTTGTCGATGCACGACTTACACGCCTGATCAATGCGGTCGAACTGTATCGTTCTCTCGGAGGAGGACTGACCGACTCAAGTGTGGCAAAAACAGACGTTCAGAAAGAACAGCCTGTTCAACAGCCCAAGGAAAACGCGTAACATGACCGTTTTCGATTCTTGCAGAATTTCAGGAATGCCTGCATAACGGGATAATTGCGATAGTCTGGATAAAATACGGATCCGGTGATTAAATTGTCCCGTTTTTTTGGTTATAATCAATTCGTATTGTGCAAATGCTGGCATGATTTTCAGAAAATCCGTCTTTAAAAAATGATTGGCTATAACCGCAACATTTTCTATTGTGGATTACAATACTACCGTACGATGAATCATGCTTATGTAAGTTGATGTGTTTGTGAAACATCAGCTAAATGCATCTGGTATGGTTGTTTTTTAACAGACTCTTCCCTCATTTTCCGAGGACATCATGACTGACAATATCAAAACCATCAGCGACGCTTCTTTTGAAGCGGACGTACTCCATTCCGACAAACCTGTCCTCGTTGATTTCTGGGCAGAATGGTGCGGCCCGTGCAAAATGGTCGCTCCTGTCATTGACGAAGTCGCAAAGGAATATGCCGGCAAAGTCAACTTTGCAAAAATGGATGTCGATTCCAACCAGGCTACACCGGCCAAGTTCGGCATTCGCGGTATTCCGACATTGATTTTGTTCAAGAATGGCGCTATTGTTTCCCAAAAAGTAGGGGCATTGAGCAAAAGCCAGCTAATGGCTTTTATTGACAGCAATATCTGATATCATCATCAACGGCGGTGAAAACACCGCCTTTCATACATCGTCATCAATCATCAGCTGCAAACCTCTTCTTGTTTCTCTCTGGTTGTGAATCTTAAGTTTTAAATTATGCATTTATCCGAACTAAAGTCTCTGCATGTGTCCGCACTGCTGGAAATGGCGCTTAGCCTTGATATCGATAACGCTGCACGTATGCGCAAACAGGAACTGATGTTTGCCATTCTGAAAAAACGGGCCAAAGCGGGTGAACAGGTATATGGTGACGGTGCACTCGAAATACTCCCCGACGGTTTCGGCTTCCTTCGCTCACCGGATGCCAGTTATATGGCATCGACAGACGATATCTATATTTCCCCTTCCCAGATCAGGCGTTTCAATCTTCATACGGGTGACTCCATTGAAGGTGAAGTCAGAACGCCCAAGGATGGAGAGCGGTATTTTGCATTGGTCAAAGTCGATAAAGTCAACGGCGCCCCTCCCGAAGCATCCAAACACCGGATGCTGTTCGAAAACCTGACACCGCTGCATCCGGATGAACCGCTCAAACTGGAACGCGATATCAGCGCACAGGAAAATATTACCGGTCGCATTATCGATATGATTGCTCCGATCGGCAAAGGCCAGCGCGGTTTGCTGGTTGCCTCTCCCAAATCCGGTAAAACCGTCATGCTGCAACATATGGCTCATGCCATTACAGCCAATCACCCGGACGTCACTCTCTTCGTGCTCCTGATTGATGAACGCCCGGAAGAAGTGACGGAAATGCAGCGCTCTGTCCGTGGCGAAGTGATTGCATCCACTTTTGACGAACCGGCAACCAGACATGTTCAGGTTGCCGAAATGGTACTGGAAAAGGCGAAACGACTGGTCGAAATGAAAAAGGATGTGGTTATTCTTTTAGACTCGATTACCCGTCTGGCCCGTGCCTACAATACCGTCATTCCGGCCTCCGGCAAAGTCCTGACCGGCGGCGTGGATGCCAACGCTCTCCAGCGCCCGAAACGCTTCTTCGGTGCTGCCCGCAATGTGGAAGAAGGCGGTTCCCTGACTATCATCGCCACAGCACTGGTCGAGACCGGCAGCCGGATGGACGATGTGATCTATGAAGAATTCAAGGGAACCGGCAATATGGAAGTTCACCTTGAGCGCCGGCTGGCAGAAAAACGTGTTTATCCGGCGATCAATCTGAACAAGTCCGGAACCCGTCGCGAGGAACTGCTGATCAAGCCCGATCAGTTGCAGAAAATATGGATTCTGCGCAAACTGCTCTATGGCATGGATGAAATTGAAGCGATGGAATTCATTCTCGATAAAATGAAAGCGACCAAAAACAATGCCGATTTTTTCGACCTGATGCGTCGTGGCGGCTAGTCGGACTGGAAAAACAGTCCGCCGTATCGATAACGGTTATCTGCCCGAATAGAACAGATAACCGTTTTTTGTTATGGTTTTTTATTCGTCTCACCGATTTAAAGCCGGAAAAATCATTCTGGTTTCCGTTTTTCCCGATCACGGAATTTTTTGTAATAAATGTTTTCTCTGTTTTAAAGATATCCGATAATAAAGAGAATGTTCGATAACTGCAAAAAAGCAATCTCGTCGAGATCAGTAATTTTCCTTATCACAATAAAACGGTTCAGGGAGTGAGTATATGGATCTAAAAGGAACGAAAACCGAAAAAAACATTATTGAGGCCTTCATACAAGAAACCCAGTCTGCCATGACTTACGATTACGCGGCATATCGCGCCGATGTGGAAGGTCACAATGAAATCACGACAAAGCTGCGTTCCAGTGCGGCAATCCGGCGCGGGCACGCGATGGGAAACATGCAACTGTTGCAGAAAGATCCTGTAACCGGTTTGCGTACCAATATCACCCGCCTGAACCTGCAATCGGCCATCGAAAAAGCCACCCGGCTCTATCACGATGTCTATCCCAAAATGGCTGAAACTGCCCGTGAAGAAAATCTGGAAGATATCGCCAACTGGTTCGAGACGCTGGCCAAAGCCGAAAGAATGGAAGCCAAATTATACGAGGAAGCGCTGAAAATATTGCTCGACTAACCCCCCTGCCCCATTTTCAGAACAAAACAGGCAGACACGTCCGAAACATGTCTGCCTGTTGTTTTTTCAATTCCGTTTATTCTTCCGGAAGCAGAATTTCCTGATTCTTGCTGAACTGGTAATCACGGAAAATATGCTCGGCACTCACGATCCGGTAAGTGCCATCTGCCAGTTTGCGAGTCGTATCTTTCAAACGATAAGTATAATGACCACAAGTCCAGACATTATAATTCCGCATATGCGTACATAAACAGGTTTTGTCTTCTATGCAGATATTCTTGCCGTCAGGATGACGTTCCAGCTCACGATAATACGATTTCAGGTATTCGCATTTCCCGTTTTCAAGTATGTACCCATAAGATTCGCAATTCGGCCGCAGGCCTTTGGCAATAGCCGGAGACTGCTTCAGCATTCGCATCGGATAACCTGTGGGCGAAATCTGGTTTACCTCGATATCATCCGCGCTGGCTTTCAGATATTCCTGCTTGACATCATCAGGCAACCCGCTTTCTTTCGATACAGTAAAACGGGTTGCGACCTGAACACCGGACACCCCGTTTTCCAGAAAAGAAACTGCATCGGAACCGGTGAATATCCCTCCGGCAGCAATCAGGGGAATATTCAGTTTTTCCGTTTTCAGAAATTGGGCAATTTCGGCAACGATCGTCTTCAAATCGTACTTCGCCCAATCCATACCGAACCCAAGATGGCCTCCGGCCAACGGGCCCTCCACAACGACATAATCAGGCAAGCGGTTCAATTTGACATTGCGACGCAAAAAGATTTGCAACGCCCGCAGGGAAGAAACGATGATACCCAGCTTGGCATCCCTGAAACGTGGATGATCCTCAATCAGCCGAAACGAATTCGGATGCAGCCCGGCAGCAAGTGTTATCCCGTCAATCCCGGCGTCCAGAGCGGCACGAAGTCTGACACGCAGCGTATCGCGCGAGGCATTCATGGTCAGTTTTTCCATGCAATTGGTGAAAATCAGACCATCGCCCCGCTTTTTTTCCATGACGTTACGGACATGCAGCTTCGTCGACTCCTCAATCGCCCCGAGATCGAAATGAATTTCGCTTTTATCCTGAATTTTGATGTAATTCTTGTACTGGCGTGTTTTGTCCCGGGTGAAATGAGTGCCGAAGTAACGGTCAGCCGTGTCGAGCGACATGGCATCGGAAATATGGCCAATACCGCCCAGACGGGCTGCCTCAAGAGCCAGTTGCGGAGTGGAGATGTCGACGCCCATCCCTCCGATAATGATCGGTACATATTCCTTTCCGTTGAAAACCAGCCGGAAATCATCAACACATTTCATTGCTATCCTTGGACTACTGTTAAAGTTAGGCGCCTATTTTTGTTTCTTTTAGATCAAAGGGAGCCAAAAATACGTAATTGCGTCGAACTTGTTCATAAATAGTCCCAAATCCTGATAAATGCGCTTCTATTTTTTCTGAACAAGCACAAGCCACTATTTCTGATCGAGGCCCGACAAGCCAAACTGCACCATTATAATTTTACCTTGCGATAATGCAAGAGCGGAACCGGAAATACACAACATATCGAAATATCCCTGCAGTACTGCTCCTGTTCCGCACTTTTATCATGGATTGATCAATGCGACATCAAAACGGGGATATCAGATTCACCCAGTACGGTTCGGGTCACACCACCCAGCAAGAACTCTCTGAACCGTGTATGACCGTACCCTCCCATAACCAGCAAATCCGTTGACTGCTGTTTACCCAGTTCCAGCAATGCTGTTCCGATATGTTTGTTTTTTTGCGGAGGCAATACTTCCACGTTAATGCCATGCCGGGCCAGATACAAGGCGATATCGCTTCCGGCAAGTTCCGCATTCACATCAGGTTCATTATCGACATTGTACATAACGACCTGCACCAGTTCGGCTCTTTTCAGAATCGGTATGGCGTCCGCCACAGCCCGTATCGATTCACGGCTCGCGTTCCAGCATATCATCACCCGATTGCCGACCGTGTCCTTTTCATAGCCGGGTGGAATAATCAGAACAGGTCTTCCGGAGTTCATCATGACATATTCCGGAAAATCCGGAGCGACAATAGGTGATTTTTCCTCCAGATTGGTCCGCCCGATGACAATCAGATCAGCGACACGTCCCAGCAGGCTGATTCCCTGATTGGCTTCTCCGTCCACAATTCTCCCCTCATAAGAAGGCGCATCCATTCTCTTGACCTCCGTCTCGAATTCCCGGACAAAACGGGCCGCCCTTTCGTGGAGGAATTTCAGATGAGAAGCGAGAACCGGATCCTTTTCATCTATGTGAGCCTGTTGAAACGTCAGTGTTGAAATACCGATCATTGCGACGCCAATCAGACAGGCATCTTCCGCAATAGCAAGATTCGCAGCAATACGCACACGGTGTTCTGCAATCGATTTTTTATCCAGATGAACCAGTATCGTTTTATATGACATACACGCCTCCGAGTTTGTTTTTTCAGCGGAAAGAGACTGTCAGAAACCATCAGACGAAAAGCCTGGAAAATATGTTTTCTACACTTTTTCCAGTCCGAATGCCTTATGCAACGCCCTCACAGCCAGCTCCATATATTTCTCATCGATAATGACTGAAATCTTGATTTCAGAAGTCGAAATCATCAGGATGTTGATTCCTTCTTCAAAAAGCGTTTCGAACATCTTGGATGCGACTCCGACATGACTTCGCATACCGATCCCGATAGCGGAAACTTTCGAGACTTTCGCATCCCCGATGATATCGGTGGCACCGACTTCTGCCTTGACCTTGTGGTTTAACAGATCCATTGCACGGTTATAATCCGGACGCGGTACGGTAAAAGTAAAATCGGTTTTTCCACCAACAGACTGATTCTGGATGATCATATCGACTTCAATATTGGCGTCGGCTATAGCGCCGAGAATCTGGAAAGCGACGCCCGGGCGGTCAGGCACACCCAGCACCGTGATTTTCGCTTCATCCCGACTGAATGCAATACCGGAAATAACAGTTTGTTCCATATCTGTGTTTTCTTCTTCAAAAGTAATCAATGTACCGGACCGGGATTCTTCCTCCAGAGGCATGTCCGGATCGGTCAGCGATGACAATACCCGCGTTGGGACATGGTAACTGCCGGCAAGCTCTACTGAACGTGTCTGCAAAACCTTGGATCCCAGGGAAGCCATCTCCAGCATTTCTTCAAAAGTGATTTTCCTGAGTCTTCTTGCATCGGTCACCACACGCGGATCCGTCGTATATACGCCATCCACGTCTGTATAGATGAGACATTCCGAAGCCTTGAGAGCCGCAGCCATTGCCACGGCAGAGGTATCGGAACCGCCACGGCCAAGTGTTGTGATATTCCCTGCTTCGCTGATTCCCTGAAAACCGGCAATGATGACAATCTTTCCTTTCCCGAGATTTTCCCTGATCCGCTCATCGTCGATAGATTGAATACGCGCCTTGGTATGGGACGTATCTGTTTTGACAGGGACCTGCCATCCGGTAAACGATACCGCTTCTTTTCCAAGCTGCATCAGTGCCATCGACAGCAAACCGATCGAAACCTGTTCTCCGGTAGAGGTCACCATATCCAGTTCACGCTGGTCGGGTTCCGGCATGATTTCCTTTGCCAGACCGATCAGCCGATTGGTTTCACCCGCCATCGCGGAAGGAACAACGACAACCTGGTAACCGGCATCATGCCACTTGGCAACCCGTCGCGCGACGTTTTTAATGCGATCAATCGACCCCATCGACGTGCCGCCATATTTATGAACGACTAAAGCCATATATTTTTCTAATGATCAAATGTAAATGAAAGTTCAGTTTTTAACTTTACCGTTTAGGGTAAAAATGTACAAGAGAAACACCGGCGATTGTCATTTAAAAGACATTACCGGAAACGCTTTCCAGTTGAAACGGATGCATTTTCCCTGTTTCCGGATATATTTTGCCGATTGTCCCAGCTTTCCGGCATAAATCAGGTCACTACCGACAAAAACCAGTGGCAGAAAAAGTCTTTCCCAGGATGGTATTCCCGCTTCCTGGTACAGGTTCTTCAATTTCTTGGTGGGCCGATTTACCAATTTCAATTCCGCATTGCCCCGGTAAGGATCAATCCTCAGGATGTTCTTTCTTAACCAATCCTCATCAACACCTGTTTCAGATTTTTCAAATTCCAGCCTGCCATACCATGATTTCAGCAATACAGACTGTTCTCCTGTCCACCGCAAAAAAACAGAAGCAGAAGGATTCGTCCGTTCACTTTCTTTTCTCTCGACAGACAGGATCGTTCTGTATCTCCTGATAACATAGCCATCTGTCTGCAAATTGATCAGTGCATCCCGTCTGGCTTCCAGCATCTGTTTTTTCGCCTGCACAAACCATGCTGTCGATGGTATTTGAATGCCATTTCCGATAAGCCAGCAACGCAACAGATTCTCCATACGCGAAGCACTCAGGCTTCGTGCTTGCGCCAGATCGAGTCTGTTTCCGGATATACGGCAAGTCCGAAGATCTTCTTCTCCCAGTTCATTCAACAGTTTCTGCGATGTCCCGACATGTTCCGACATCCTTGCCAGTCTGTTCTGAAAGCCGGGAAAGATATCCGACATAACCGGTACCAGATGATGGCGGATAGCGTTCCGTGTATATTTTGTATCGGAATTGGAATCATCCTCCACATAGGAAAGACCATTTTCTTTCGCCCATTGCGAAAGACTTTTCCGCGACAGTGACAAAAGAGGACGACCAAGAAAGATAACACTGTCTTTTTTCAACTCGGGGATACACGCAACAGAATCCATGCCGGACAATCCCGCCATACCCGTACCACGCATCAGATGGAACAAAACCGTCTCGACCTGATCGTCCTGATGATGGGCTGTCAGTAACAGGGTTACCTGATGTTTCCGGCACATTTCACCTAATGCGGCATACCGTTTTGATCTGGCATCCGCCTCGACACCGTTTTTACTGTGCCGATCGACCTGGACCCGGCGACTTTCAAACCGGACGCCTAAAGTCGCACATACCTCCCTGCAATGATCACACCACTTGTCAGCCTGACGGTTTAATCCATGATGAATATGAAATGCGAAAAGAGAAATATCCTTTTTCACTGAAAACCGGCGTGCAAGATGAAGCAGAACCGTCGAGTCCAATCCACCGCTATAGGCGATGGCCAAAGAAAGAGGAATATCCTGTTCTTTTACCGAAAAAATTTCATGGCACTCTTCATGAAAAACGCGCATCAGAATAGCTTCCAATGCGCGTTCAAATCCGATCTCGACAGCGGAATTCAAAACGTCATCCTTTATTCGGATTGCGCCGTATCCCTGAATTTACCGTAATTAAGCCATTTTTCACGACGTGCGGCCAAAAGTTCTGGAAGCGGGATGTTCTCCAGCTGGCGATACGATTCGGCCAATGCACGTTTCAAAACGGCGGCCATCCCTTTCATATCACGATGGGCACCTCCGAGCGGCTCATCGATGATCTTGTCGATCATACCGATTTCCTTGAGGCGCTGTGCGGTCAGTCCCAACGCTTCGGCGGCTTCATTGGCACGTTCCGCCGTCTTCCAGAGAATGGATGCACATCCTTCCGGAGAAATGACGGAATAAACCGAATACTGCAACATCTGAACCGTATCCGCCACGGCGATGGCAAGCGCGCCACCCGATCCGCCTTCGCCAATGATCGTGGCGATAATCGGTACTTTCAGATCGGCCATTACAAAAAGATTGCGTCCGATAGCCTCGGACTGGCCCCGTTCCTCGGCATCGATTCCGGGAAACGCACCCGGTGTATCGACAAACGTGAAAATCGGCAAACCGAATTTTTCAGCCATGCGCATCAAACGGAGTGCCTTGCGATAACCTTCCGGACGTGGCATGCCGAAATTCCGGAAACTCCTTTCCTTGACATCCCGGCCTTTCTGATGCCCCATCACAACACAGGGCATACCGTCGAAACGTGCCAGTCCTCCCACGATGGCAGGATCATCGGCGAAGGAACGATCTCCATGCAATTCGTGAAAATCGGTAAATATTTCATTGATATAATCCAGGGTATAGGGCCTGTTGGGATGACGCGCTATCTGGGACACCTGCCAGGGTGTCAGTTTGGAATATATTTCTCTGGTTAACTGCTTGCTCTTCTGTGCCAGTTTGGTGATTTCATCAGAAATATCGACAGCTGAATCATCTTGGACACAACGCAATTCCTCGATTTTGGCATCCAGTTCTGCGATAGGCTGTTCGAAACTGAGAAAAGTTGTTTTAGCCACACTATCTCCTTCCAACCGGCTGCATGGCATTCCTGCAACCGAACTATTCAATTTTTCAGTATTCTACCGGAAGTGGTGTCAAACTGCGCCATAAATACCAGGTAGCGACTGTACACCAGGGTTTCCAGTTTTTTGCCAGTTCACGAATATCCTCTCTGGAAACCGGTTTCCCGGAAAAATAGGATTTGCTGACCCCTTTCTGTAATCCCACGTCATCCACAGGCAATACATCGGGCCTTAAAAGATTGAAGATCAGAAACATTTCCGCTGTCCATCGCCCGATCCCTTTTATCCGGGTCAGATCGGCAATGATTTCTTCATCTGCCATGACAATCCAGCGGTCGGTCCGGATTTTACGCTCGAGAAAATGAAACGCCAAATCCTTCAGGTATTCGACCTTCCGTCTCGAAAGGCCACTTGCCCCAAGCGAATCAACACTGGCCTGTATAATCTCGGAAGGTGTACAGGCCGGACAAACTGTCCGGAACCGTTCCCAGATGGAATCGGCGGCCTTAACCGAAATCTGCTGCCCGACAATGGAACGAACCAGTGTCTGGAACGGTTCGCCACGGCTGAGAAGACGCCCCTTTTCTGTTTCCCGGACCAGCTTGCCCAGGATCGGATCACGGGTGGACAATTCCCGGCAGGCCTGATTCCAGGTATCCGGGTCAATCAATGAACCCGTACAGGCGACATTCCGTCTATGAACGACGCCATTCGGTCTTTCCGCCCGGTCTGTCTTCAAGGACAATACCCTTTTCAAGCAACTCGTTACGTATTCTGTCAGCCTCCGCAAAATTTTTCAGCTTTTTGGCCTCGACACGTGCGGCAATCCGTTCCTCAATCCACTTTTCCTCATTCCCGTCGCCACGTCCGTCTCCCTGGAGGAACTGCCGCGGTTCACGTCCCAGCAATCCGAGCACACCGGCAAGTGCTTTCAGTTGCGAAGCCATTTCAACAGAACCGGTCCTGTTGATCTCGTTGGCCAGTTCGAACAATACGGCTACGGCCTCCGGTGTATTGAAATCGTCATTCATGGCCTGTGCGAAACGGATCGCATGTTTTTCCTTCCAGTCAACCGGTCTTTCCCTGACATCAATATCTTTCAGTGCCGTGTAAAGACGGGTCAGTGCCGCCTTGGCATCGTCCAGATGGGCATCGGAATAGTTCAGCGGACTGCGATAATGCGAGCGGATGATGAAAAAACGCAGGACTTCCGCATCATAATTCTTCAGCACATCACGAATCGTAAAGAAATTGCCGAGCGATTTCGACATTTTTTCATTATCCACCCGTACGAAACCGTTATGCATCCAGTAATTGACGAAAGGATGATGGGAAGCGCCTTCAGACTGGGCAATCTCATTTTCATGATGCGGGAACTGAAGATCGGCACCGCCCCCATGAATATCAAAATGATCCCCCAAAAGCTTGCTCGACATGGCCGAGCATTCAATATGCCATCCGGGACGGCCGGCTCCCCATTTGGAAGGCCATTTGGCTTCATCCGGTTCGGTCGGCTTTGCCGACTTCCACAACACAAAATCCAGTGGATCCCGTTTGCCGGTATTGACATCGACCCGTTCACCGGCCCGCAAGTCATCAAGTGATTTCCCGGACAGTTTTCCATATCCTTCGAAATCGCGTACGGAATAGTTCACGTCTCCGTCTTCCGACTGGTACGCCAGACCGTTTTTTTCCAGCTTGCCGATCAATTCCAGCATTTCCGGAACATATTCCGTCGCCCGTGGCTCATGATCGGGAGGCAAAATACCCAGGGCACCGGTATCCTCATGCATATACCGTGTGAACCGTTCCGTCAGACTGGAAATGGTCTCGCCATTTTCACCGGCCCGATTGATGATCTTGTCATCGATGTCCGTAATGTTGCGAACATAGGTCACCTGATATCCCAGTGCTTTCAGCCAGCGATAGACGACGTCAAACGACATCATCATGCGTGCATGTCCGATATGGCAGTAATCGTAAATGGTCATGCCGCATACGTACATACGGACCTTGCCCGGTTCAATCGGTTTGAAAACCTGCTTGCTTCTCGTCAAACTGTTGTATATCTGGAGACTGTCCATCTTCGACTTTGAATTGAAAAACGAATAAACGGTTATTTTACTTTGTAACGGACATTTTGACATGCCCGTATTCTTTGCAAAAACAATATTATGAACAATAAACAGGCCAAACTGTCTATCTTTGAACCTCAGGCAATATCGCATGGTTCAAGAGTTTGCTAGAATGCTTTCAAACATCTGGAAGTCTCTTGCGTTTTTCATGTATCTTTCATGAACGGACAGTGAAATTGTTTTCGAACCGTTTGAAAGCACAAGAGAAATCGACTATTTTTTAATTGACAAAGGAATAATATGGCCGTCTCCCTGCAAACCAATTTCGGTACAATCAAGATTGAACTGGATGCTGAAAATGCTCCAAAAACCGTCGACAATTTTCTTTCTTACGTTCGTTCCGGTTTTTACAACAACACCATTTTCCATCGTGTCATTGACGGGTTCATGATCCAGGGAGGAGGTTTCGAACCGGGCATGAAGCAGAAAAAAACCAATGCGCCGATAGAAAATGAAGCCAACAACGGTTTATCCAACGAAACCTACTCTATCGCGATGGCAAGAACACCTGATCCCCATTCCGCTACCGCCCAGTTTTTCATCAATGTCAACAACAACGACTTTCTTGACTATCCGGGGCAGGATGGCTGGGGTTATTGTGTTTTCGGCAAAGTGACGGAAGGCAAAGACGTCGTCGATCGCATCCGGAAAGTGGCAACGGGCCGTGCCGGTATGCACGCAGACGTACCGCTTGAAGACGTCATCATCGAAAAAGCCGAAGAAATCTGATTATTTCACCCTGCAATCCTTATGAATCAGCCAGCCGAACAGAAAATGCCTGTCCAGGCACTTTTCATTTCTGATTTGCACCTGCAACCGGCATTGCCGAAAACGACCCGTGCATTTCTGGACTTTCTGCAAAATCAGGTCAAACAGGCCGAACAGCTCTACATTTTGGGAGACCTTTTCGAATACTGGGCCGGTGATGACGATATGGATTCGGATTATCTCGAAACGATTGTCCGCTCTATCCGGGAAGCGGCGGATAGCGGTACCGCAATATTCTGGATTTGCGGCAATCGCGATTTTCTGACAGGCGAGAGGTTCCTGGAGGCAACCGGCGCCAGAGCGCTTCCGGAACTTTCGGTCATCGAATCCGGAAAGACAAAAATCGCTCTGGCACATGGTGATGCCCAGTGTACGGATGATCAGGCCTACATGCAGTTCAGGAACATGGTCCGTAATCCGGTCTGGCAGAAACAGTTTCTGGCCATGCCGCTGGCGCAACGAAAAGCCATTATTGCCGGTATGCGCCAGGACAGCCGGAAAGGCAATCAGGAAAAATCCGCCCGGATCATGGATGTCAATGCTTCTGTTATCGCAGACCTGTTCAAACAGACCGGCGCATCCGTACTGATTCATGGTCATACCCACCAACCCGGGCAGCACATTCACAAAATCGAAAATGGCGAATATCTCCGTCTGGTATTGTCCGACTGGAATCTGGATGACGGTCCTGCACGTGGAGACTGGATCGAACTGAACCGGCATGGCGAATTATCGCGACACGTCGTGAAACCGGTCTGATATATCCTCTCTGTTTCCATGAATCATTCCGGCAATGAAATCGATTTTTCGAGTACATCTGAAATCGTCGCGCAACAGTTGATCGGCTCCCGTTTCCTGTATCGCGGTATCGGCGGTATCATCGTCGAAACCGAAGCCTACGATCAGGCAGATCCCGCTTCTCACAGTTTTTGCGGCCCGACCGATCGTAATGCTGTCATGTTCGGGCCACCGGGTTTTATCTATGTTTACCGGTCATATGGTATCCACTGGTGTTTCAATTTCGTCTGTCAAGAAGAAAACCATGGTTCTGCTGTTCTGATCAGGGCGATCGAACCGGTTGAGGGAATCGATATCATGCGTGAACGACGCAGGTTATCCGACATCCGGTTATTGTGCTCCGGACCAGGACGGGTATCCCAGGCACTGGGTATTACGCGGGAAGAAAACGGTTTGTCCCTCCAGTCGGAATCGTGTTTTCTGAAACCTCGCACCAAACCGGTTGATATCATCGCCGGGCCAAGAATCGGCATCACAAAAGCGACCGAAACACACTGGCGATTCGGACTGGCCGGATCGCCCTATCTGAGCAGGCCTTTTCCAAAATTCTCACCGGTTTTCACAAGCGACTGATTCATCAGCTTTTCCAGCGCAAATTGAAATCAACCCGATGTGCCGGCATATCTTTTCCCGCTTCTCCCTTCTTGCTGGCTAGCAGATAGATCCTTTCATCCGGAAGTTTGCCCTTCAGAACCAGCCAGTTCTTGACCGCCTCGGCTCGCCGGTTGGCCAGAAGGATCAAACCGTCTTTTGTCGATGCATAATGCTGTACCAGCAGTTTTTCCATTTCGGAAACAGACAATGACTGATCGAAAAGCAATAACTTTCTGGGCTTGTCAAACTTCTCGTTCCGATACACTTCCCTGATGAGTTCAGGATATTCTTCCCGGGATATGGATACTTCCTCAAACGACTGCATGCCCAGTTTTCTGCGCTTTAGTGCGCGGATTTTCCTTTGCAGCACAAATTCGCCAAGTCCAGCCCGATCGGCGACCTCGTCATACAACCCGGTAATTTCCAATTTGATTCCGGGCCGTTTCGCCAGCCCCTTCGCCATTTTCTCCAGTCGCAGCTCACTTTCCTTCGACAGGGTTGAACGGCCCGGTTCGAAAATCATTCCCGATAAGGATTTCTCGTTTTCATTTAATGAGGCCAGAAAAGCGAAAGGCGCCGTCATCACTTTCTTCAATGTATTGAACACGACCTTTCCGACAATACTGCCTAACGAAAACTCCGGATCATTCAAAGAACCTGTAATCGGAACATGGATATCGATAACACCATCGCTATCCTTTAACAGGGCCAACGCCAGTTCAATGGACAAGTCCAGGGCTTCTTCACTTTGCACCTTCTCCCCCAGCGTCAGCTGATCCAGAACCAGCGCATTTTCGGCTTTCAATTCTCCATTTTCAACCTTGTAGGTCGCCTTGTAGGAAAGCTTTCCCTTTTCAATCCCGTACCCCAGATACTTGCCGGTATAGGCACTGAACTGGGCAAGCTCCATCCCTCTTACCTGAGCCTTGATATTCAGCGTCAGCTTGTCGCTCAACGGATTAACATATCCTGAAATGACCAGCGGAGCACCATTGACCTGCCCTTTCAGCCACAGCCTCGACTGCGTCTTCGGATCATTGGACAAATTGACGAAAGCACCACGCAAATCGCGTATATTGGCCGTATAGTGCGGCTTGATAAAGTTGTCGGAAAACCGGACATTCCCGTTCCCGATTATCCATCTTTTAATGGACAGTCTGAAACGGTCATTTCCGGACGGATCCGATGCTGCCGTTACAGAACGCTCGACAGGAACCGGCCGGACAACTGTAGCCGTTTTATCGGCGACTTCAACGGCCAAACCATCTTCCTCGCTTTCAGTCAGGCTCTTCTGACCACCGGCCTTGCTGCGCAGAATATTCTGCAAATTCAACCGCCCGTCCTGCAATAAAATAACTCTGGCGACGACATCATTCATTTTCGCCTTGTCAATCGCAACCGAAAGAGGATTCAGATTAACGGCAACCTCTTCAAGTGACAGATTTTTCCAGCTGATTACGGGCCTTCCCGTCAACTGATCCACAGCGGCCAGACTCCCGATCGCCGCACCACCTCTGAAGTTTCCGTGCAATTTGCCGTCCTGTGCCTGCTTCATTGCCAATGTCCCTTTAACAGACAAATCGGCCTGCCTCAACGACAAATTCACATAATCGTCAACATACGGCTGAATGAAACGGATATCGATATTTCTCATGTCGATATCCAGATCGGCCTTGAACGGTGAAACCATCACATTGCCTTTCAAAGTCGCATTCCCTTGGGCATTGACTTTCGCCCGCATCAATAACGGAACCGGTTTTTCCATCGAATCGGACAGATTCTCCACCGTTATTTCAAGTTGCGACACCTGCGTGACAACAGGTCGCCTGACATTTCTGTTTTCAAAATGGAACGCCCAATCCCTGATCCCCGCATGTTTTACCTGATAATGGAAACCGGTTTTTTCCGCTGCCTTGTCCAGAGTTTCCTGTGGCATGACACCCCCGCTCTCTTTTCGGTACCGCTCCAGCAATTCAGGCATACTATGCACAACCTGGACACGTGCTCCCGCCGAAACAATCCGGTCAACAGACAGATTGCGTCCGGACAAATCCAGAGAAAGCCTTTCGACATTCAGTCCTATATTTTTCGCTTCCACATTCACGGGCTTTGCAAAAACACGATCCGTAAACTGAAACCGGCCATCCCGGACAATCAGTTGCGAAAGATCGATCACCTTTGCAAGACTGGAGGATACCGGTTTGTTTTCAACTGATTCCGTCTTCTTCGCAGCCCCCTGTTTTCCCATATCCTGCAATCGTTCAAAATTCCATTGGCCTTTTCCATTCCGGTCAAGAAACACTTGCGGGCTGTTCAGGGCAATACGGGCAATTCCGATCCGGCCGGACAGGATGTCGCTTTTGCCGACATCCATCGCCACTGTACCGATTCTGAACATATCCCTGTTATCCGGATCAAAGACATGCAGTGATTGAAGCGTGACACCGCCTTCCACCAGCAAGGAATTTTTTCCTTCTTCATCCCTGTTCCAGCTTGCCCCCAGCCGGGTGGACCATTTACTGTTTTCCAGACGGATTCCCGAAACACGGTCAACCAACCTGAACTGGCCATCACTGACAACCAGTTGCTTGAGACCAACAGCCCATGCACGCTGCCGGGAGGACTTTTTCCCGTCCTGTTCCGCTTTTCCGGTCGGCCAGTTTCCGGCAGCCAGCAAACGTTCCACATTCCATTTCCCCTTCCCGTCCCGGTCAAGAAATATCTGTGGATTTTTCAATCCGATACGCTCAATGTTGAACTCACCCGATGCCATGTCGCTTTTGCCGACCTCGATTTTCATCTCCGGAATCTTAAGCACATCACGATTATCCGATTCGGTCAGCCATATGGATGAAAGCGTGATATTTCCCTGGATATAAACCGGACGTCTGTCTCCATCCCGCCGTGCAAAGACAATATCCAGATCCGTAGAAAATTTGCCACTCTTCAATTTGAAACCGGGATCGAACGGGAGATATCCCAGATAAGTCGGCAAATCGAGTTTGTCGAGTCTGACGCCCAGCGTACCGCTTCTTTTGCCAAATGCAGGTTTGGATTTACCAACCAGTTCAATCTTGTCCTTGTTGATTCTTGCACTGATTCCGAACCGGACGAATATGTCGACTTCGGACGGCATATTGGCAACAAACGGGATACCGACATTCAACTCCTCTATCAGCAACCGCTTTTTACGTACTTCATCCTCAACGCGAATTGTTCCGTTTTCGATCTGGATATTGTTGATGGAAAAACGCATTTTCTCCCGATTGCTTCCACCAGATTTCGAAAAATAGGCCACGATATCCCGAATATTGGATCGCTTGTCCTGCCCCCGGACAATATGGACAGCCGGATTGACCAGCCGGATTTCCTTGATGACGGGACTGAATTCCGTAAAAGTGGCTGGAGCCAACTCGACATATAACTGATCAAACGAAGCGAAATCAGTTTCCTGCCCCGGATTGGATAAGCGGACCCCTTCCAGCCTGGCGGTGAGTCCGAACAAATCCAGGTCCATTTTCCGGATAGTCAAATGGCGATTGAAATTTTCGGCAGCAAACGCACGCGCTCTCGACTCAATGAATCCCGGAAGAAAATAAATACCGGCAATGACCAGAACGACCAGCGACAAAACGACAAGCGACAAGACTCCGACCGCGACCAGTCTGAAACGTGAATGTTTTCCGATACCTGAAGTTTTCTGTTCCGCCATTAAAATTTTTCCCTTAAAACCGATTCTTCATTTCAGAGAGAAATCCACCCTGTTTCCGGATTCTGTTCCTTCAGTTTTCCGGAGACCTCCTGCCAGCAGGAAAAGTCTTTCTTCAGATATATTTCCTTTTTCGATCAGCCAGTCCTTGACTGCCTGCGCCCGTCTGTTCGCCAACCGGATCAGATCGTCTTTCTTGCCGGCAAAGTGTTGCGACAACAATTTTTCCATATCCGCAACCGGCATGGATTTGCTGAATCCGATCCAGTTTTTCGGTTTGTCGAAATCTTCACTGCCATACAGACGCTTCAGCAAATCCGGGTATTCCTCATCACTGACTGTCACTTGCTGACTGCCGATATCCTGCCCCGACCGGCGCGCTTTCATCTCCCGGATTTTTTTCATCATCATTTTCTTGCCCAGACCGGTACTGTCAGCATCCGGATCGGCCTTCCCCGCAATTTCCAGCCTTAACCCCGGACGATCTTCCAGTGCCCTGGCAAGCGTTTCGAGTTTTCTCTGTCCGGACTCCGACAAGGTATAACTGCCCGGATCGAAAGCCACCCATGACAATTCTTCCGTATCGCCGACGATCGAGGCAAGCAGTGAAAACGGTGCCGTCACCGCTTTCTGAATGAGATTGACGAATACCTTGAAAATGATTCCGCCTACGGAAAATTCGGGATCGTTCAGCGATCCGCCAATCGGCAGATTGATATCGATAACACCGTTTCTGTCTTTCAAAAGCGACAATGCAAGCTGAACAGGCAAATTGACAGCCGATTCACTGTCAACTTTCTCGCCCAGTGTCAACTGATCCAGAACCAGCGCGTTCTCGGCAGACAACTGGTCATTCTCAACCTTGTATGCGACATCAAAAGACAGTTTTCCCTTGTCGATCCCATACCCGATATACTTCCCGGAATAGGCACTGAACTGGGCCAGCTCCATTCCCTTGACATTCGCCCTGATATCCAGCGACAGACGTTCACTTAACGGATTGACTGACCCCGCGATCACCAGAGGCGCCCCATTGACACGACCTTTCACATCCACAACGGCCTGTTTGTCCGGATTCGTCGTCAGACCGGAAACCGTTCCCCGAAGATCGACCAGATTGGCCGTATAACGCGGTTTGATGAAATTGTCGGAAAACCGTATCTTTCCATTACCGATCCACCATTTCTTTATCTGTATCGAATAATCCGGCCGTCCCTTTTTCTTGGCCACCCCTTCATTTTCCGGTATGCGTG
Organism: Oxalobacter aliiformigenes; assembly: GCF_027116575.1. Lineage (GTDB taxonomy): Bacteria > Pseudomonadota > Gammaproteobacteria > Burkholderiales > Burkholderiaceae_D > Oxalobacter > Oxalobacter aliiformigenes. The sequence continues at coordinate 2,067,885 of NZ_CP098252.1, forward strand.
AGGAAATGGAAGAACCGGCATTCAATACCATGTTTTTTTCCTCACTTTCGGTCAGACTTTTCCTGCCACCCGATTCGCTTCTGAGAATATCCTGCAAGTTCAGCCGTCCCTGCGAGCTCAGGATAACTCTTGCCATCAAATCGTTGAGTCTGACCTGATCGACGACAACGGAAAGCGGCGCCAGATCGGCACGAATCCCTTTCAGAGACAACACTTTCCAGCTGACAAACGGTTGCCGGCTCAACTGGTCTACCGTCGTCAAACGACTGATTCCCGCATCACCGGCAAACTGCCCTTTCATCCCCGTTTTCGCCTGTGCGAGATGGAACTTCCCTTTTACCGTCAATTCCGCCTGTTTGAGTGACAGATTGACGAAATCTTCAATATATGGCTGGACGAATCGGACATCCACATCCCGGATATCCAGATCAAGATCCGTTCCAAACGGTGACAGATTCATACTGCCGCCGATGGCAATCGTCCCTTTCTGATTGACATTGGCTTTGACGGAAAGCTGAACCGGTTCTTTATCATCACTTGAAAGATTATCCAGCGCAACCGTCAACCCATCCACTTTGGTCACGACAGGTTTGCCTGCATCGTGATTCTCGAAATGTACCGCCCAGTCATTTAGCTCAAACCGGCCCACGCGAAAACCGAAACCGGTCCGTTCCCCAATTTCATTCGCCGCTTTCTGTACCGTTTTCCGGGTCGGTTTGCCGTTTTCCTGAAATTTCAGCTTGCCATGAACGAACCGCACCTCAGTTCCGGCAGACACCATCCTGTCAACCGTCACGTTTTTCTCCGCAACATCCAGTACAATGCCATCTACATCCAGCGCGAAATTTCTGACCGAAAAATCAGCGGGAACGACATGGATCTGATCACTGACCCGAAGCTCTCCGTTTTCGACAGACAGTTTTCCGAGACTGACGGAAAATGGCCGGCTATCCTTTTTTCCCGCACTGGCATCTGCTGCCGCTCCGACATGATTTTTTCCGGTATTGTCTGCAGGACTGAACCTCGCGACCCGTTCGACATTCCATTGTCCTGCCCTGTTACGGTCAAGATACACTTCAGGTCCTTTCAGCAGAACCTGGCCGATGTCGAATTTCCCTGACAGCACATCGCTATGGGCAATCCGGACAGTCATTTCCGGGATTTTCAGAACCGGTTTGCCATCCGGTTCGGCCAACAATAACGATTCCAGGACAACATTTCCCTCAAGAGTAAGTCCTTGCTGACCTTCTGCACGCTGACCGAACCCGACTTCCATGTCGATGGACAACTTTCCGTCTTTCAGGTCGAAATCCGGCTTGACCGGCAGATAACCTGCATAAGCCGGCAAATTGATCTTGTCCAGCCGGATATTGACGGTTCCATCCTTGTCTTTGAAAAAGGGTCTTGCTTTCCCCGTCAGCTCGATTTTTTCCTGATTGAATCGCCCATTGATCGCCAAATCGACAAAAATATCGACTTGTGAAGGAATGGTCGAAACGAATGGAATGGAAACATTCAGTTCATCGACGACATGATGTTTGTTTTGCGGAAAATCGTCGAACTCGATAACGGCGTTTTCGACCTGAATGTTATTGATGGAAAACCGTGCGGGAGAATCGTCTTCTTTCGGCTCGGCGGCAAAAGCGATGAAATCATCCACATTGTAATGATTGCGCGCTGTCCGGACCAGATGGACACGTGGATTGACCAGTCTGATCTCTTCTATGACTGGTGCCATCCTGAAAAGCGACTGGCTCGACAGATCCACCATCAGACTGTCGAAAGAAGCGAAATCGTCCTCACATCCCGGTTCAGTCAACCGCATGCCATCAAATGTGGCCGTCAATGTAAAAGGATTGAGGGAAATTTTTTCGAATTCAAGTTTTCTCTGAAACTTCCCGGAAACGAATTGCTGCGCCTTGTCGCCAATGATGCCGGGAACGACAAAAAAACCGGCAATACCATAAACGGCAATCAGAAAAACAATGGCTGCGACAATCCATTTGAACAGCGGTTTCCGAAAGTAACTGCTCACTTTCATTTTACTTAAAGGATTTTGCATTGTTTCTCCTCATCCGTCTTTGTCATCCCAAACGTCTTGCGTTTTGATAAACCGTATCAGGTATTGCGCCTGACCGGAACAACCGGCTACAGGAATACAATACGGCAATTTGTCGACATATTGCAAACATTTACATTTTGCAAAAACGACCGCAACGGAAAAAAGAACTGTCCCTGTCTGCTTGCAAAATCGCCACCACAAACAGACTGTTTCCGGCAAAACAGACCTTTCCTCTTTCCTCATTTCCCGAAGACCGCTTGACAAGCCGTCCCCTATCTGGCTGATCCGGGCCCGGAAACATCGTGATTTGCCGGTCCGTTTTTTCCGTTTACAGAAAAAACGCTTTCCTGTCGCACAGGCCGGCAGGTTTCGTGCAACCGATGAGGGAAAGATGACGTGTTGAATAAATGTAACATCCGCTAATGCGTATTAGTGGAAATTCGCAAGCGGTGAAAAACGGATGATAAACAAAGTTTTTGCATTATAAAACAAGGGGATGGATTGAAAAGGGGGCGCACGGGAAAAAACGCGGAAAAATGTGCAGTGAGGGGTAAACCCTTTTATTATCAACAAGTTAAAGATTGTTCTGATTCATTTAATACGCATTAACAAACCTTTGTGTGGATGACCGGACAGGGGTGGCATCCGACCGGGATGTCTGTGTGGAAAAAACGGGATTTCGTGATTATCCGGAACTTATTTTCGATGAGACACCATGAACAGAATCTTCAAGGTCATCTATAACCAAATTCGCGGGCTTTGCATGGCCCGCAGTGAAAGTCTGCATTTGTGTACCAGAAAAAATCGGAAATATTGTTCTCAAGTACAAAAAAGGTTTGCGAAGAAAAACAAACATCCGCTAATGCGCCTCATCAGACATCCAGACAGACAAGCTTTCTTGCTGAGAGTTGATTCTAACCTGTTTTTCCTGCCGGATATTTATCCGCCGCACGAAATATCTTGAGTCCGAATGATGTATTGATCGGCCTGCCAGTTCACCTGAACAGAAACAATATACATATTATTCATCAACAAAGGCCGAATAACCGGTGATCTCAACATCCGTACAACTGGAATGGCGATATGAAAGAAAGGATAGATGAAAAAACCATTTTGAAATATTTGCCCGGATTGTCGAGAGATATTTGCGAGAGGTCGGGTATTTCCCGGCAACATACCAATATCTGTCTCAAACGATTAGTGGATCAAAATCTGGTCGAAATCGAAAAAATCGTCAAAGTTCGGGGTACGCCGGCACCTTATTACAGACTGAAGAAAAATGAGTGTACCAACATCATTCTTTCACTTTTCGGTTCCGGAGAGGAATGGAGTGTTACCAAACTGACGGAAGAAACGATGCTCGAAAGGAAATTCGTTGTCAGTGCAGTCAAATCGCTTTCCAGCAAAAAAAAGATCAAAATAGTACGCCGACAGAAAAACGGAAAGATACGCGAAGGCATATACCGGATTCTTCAGGAAAAGGTCATTCCCAAACCTTCGGCAAAACGTTCCCAACCCTTGACAGAATCGGTAATGCGTAAAATTTCGTGTCTCTGGGATAACGCTGTACGCCATGTTATGAAAATTTCCGGCTGAGTTCCCCAAAAACGCCTCACGTCACTCGACCAGCTTGTTCAATTGTTCCGGACTGACTGTTTCATCCTCTGGCAAGGTTTCCAACGGAATTTTTGCCGCTTCCAGTGCCGAAATAATATTTTTGAGCTGATGCTCTTGCGCCGCTGCATTATTGATCAATCCGCGCAATGCCTTGATAAGAGGATCATCTTCATTCGGTGTAATGCCATAGGAAGAAAACAGGACACTGGCTGCATCGGTTTTGATCTTGCTCTCATCTTTCTGGATTATTCTTGCGGGATTGCCGACCGCCGTTGCGCCGGCGGGAACCGGTTTGACAACAACGGCATTGGAACCGACTTTCGCCATTTCCCCCACGGTAAAACTGCCCAGCACTTTCGCCCCGGCTCCGATAATGACTCCCCGTTCCAGAGTGGGATGACGCTTTTTGCCTTTACTGAGCGATGTCCCTCCCAAGGTCACTCCCTGATAAATGGTGCAGTCATCTCCGACTTCCGCCGTTTCGCCGATCACGACCCCGCAACCATGATCAATGAAAACCCTCCGGCCAATGACCGCGGCGGGATGGATTTCAATACCCGTTGCAATTCTCGCCAGATGCGAAAAGAACCGGGCGAACCATTTCAGGCCGTGATTCCAGCACCAGTGCGAAGCCCTGTGAACGAGAATGGCCTGAAATCCGGGATAACAGGTCAGCACCTCCCACGCATTGCGGGCGGCTGGATCACGTTCAATAATACTTTTGATATCTTCGCGAAGACGACGAAACATGTTTCTAGACAAGAATTAACCATTCGGGAGCAAGATAATAACCGTTTCGGCAAAAATGTGCACGATTCCTATCGGTCTCGATTCCGTATTTTCACCAGACGCTGCCGCCGTGCCTCATACAGGCAGATTCCGGATGCGACGGAAATATTCAGGCTCTCAACCGAACCGAACATCGGTATGGCAACCAGTTCGTCACAGGTTTCTTTCGTCAGACGACGCATACCTTCACCTTCCGATCCCATAACAAAAGCCGTCCCCCCGGAATAGTCCGGTTCATACAGGCTTTTTTCGGAATCGTCCGCCGTACCGACTATCCAGATATCGCGTTCTTTCAATTGACGAAGGGTTCTTGCCAGATTGGTGACGGTTATATAAGGCACCGTTTCCGCCGCACCGCTGGCCACTTTCTCGACTGTCGCGTTGATGCCGACGGAACGGTCTTTCGGAGCGATCACCGCATGGGCGCCTACACTGTCAGCGACCCGGAGACAAGCCCCCAGATTGTGCGGATCGGTAATCCCGTCCAGAATCAGCAGAAGCGGCGCTCCTTCAATACCGTCCAGCAGTTCATCCAGATTGCGTGCCAGCAACAACGGTGCAGCCATGGCGACAACTCCCTGGTGGCGGCGTGTCCCGGCCATCTTGTCCAGCCGCAGGCTTTCCGCGACGATGATGCGCACTCCGGCGGCCTTGGCCACTTTCAGCAAATCCTGCATACGGCGGTCTGTCCGTTCGGAATCCACATAGATTTCTTCAACCGAAGATGCTTCATGACGCAAACGGGAAGTAACGGCATGGAATCCGAATATGATCTTGTTTTTCATTCTTGTATTTGTCGCTATAAAGATACTTGTCAATGTGACCGCTGTTTCCGTCCGGAACTGACCGGCTGAACTTTGGCATCTTTTTCTGTGATCGTCGCGATATTTCTTTTCTTGTAACGATCAAATAAAACATGTTGTCCGGGTTGGGCGGCGGGAGCCTTGCCTTCCTTGCTGTCTTCCGCCTTGAACGGTCCATCAACAACCAGCAAATCGATCTGGCGTGCATCCATATCCACCCGACTTATCTGCACAATCACCCGATCAGTCAACTGATAACGGACACCGGTCCGCTCTCCACGCAACTCGTGACGGATTTCGTCGAAATGGTAATAGTCATTGCCCAGATCGGTAACATGTACCAGTCCTTCGATAAAAAGATCGTCAAGCTGGACGAAAATACCGAAACCGGTCACACCGGAAATCGTTCCGGTAAAGTGTTCCCCAAGCTTGTCACGTACAAAATAACATTTCAGCCATGCCTCGACATCCCGTGATGCATCGTCAGCCCTTCTTTCGTTGGCTGAACAGTGCAATCCAAGCGCTTCCCAGACCGCTTCTTCCGCATTTGCCTTTTTGTTGCCGCCCGATTTTTCCTTGAGCATCTGTCTGCGTATCGAACCGGGAACATTCGAATTCAGCAAACGGCGGTCAATCCCCTGGGGAACATAGCGTTTTCCCTCCAGAATCGCCTTGATAATCCGATGTATCAGCAAATCCGGGTATCGCCGTATCGGACTGGTATAGTGAGTATACGCTTCGTAGGCCAGACCGAAATGTCCGATATTCTCCGGGCTGTACATGGCCTGTTGCATGGAACGGAGTAACATGGTCTGCAGTAACGGTGCATCGGTTCTCGGCTCGATCTGTTTGATGAGCGTTGCGTAATCGGAAGGTGCCGGCGAATCCCCTCCTCCCAAAGACAACCCGATCTGTGCAAGAAACGATCTGACCTGTTCGAGTTTTTGTTCGTTCGGTTGTGCATGGACACGGTAAGTACCGGGGTGATGATGACGCGTGATGAAATCGGCCGCACAGACATTGGCCGCCAGCATGCATTCCTCGATCAGTTTGTGCGCATCATTGCGTACACGTGGCAAAATCTTTTCGATCTTTCCCGCTTCATTGCTGACGATATATGTTTCAATCGTTTCAAAATCGATCGCTCCCCGTTTTTCCCGCGCACCGGCCAAAACCTTGAACAAACCATACAGATTCATGAGATGCGGAACAAGACCGGCATGAATGGCCGCTTCCGGTCCACGCTGGTTCTTCAGAATAGCCGCCACCTCGGTATAGGTCAGTCGCGCAGCCGAATGCATGACGGCAGGATAAAACTGGTAAGCCTGCAACTTGCCTTCAAACGAAACCAGCACATCACACACCAGAACCAGCCTGTCCACGCCGGGGTTCAGCGAACAAAGTCCGTTCGACAGTTTTTCCGGCAACATGGGAATGACCCGACGCGGGAAATATACCGATGTCGCTCTCAGAAGTGCATCCTTGTCCAAAGGCGTATTCGGCCTGACATAGTGACTGACATCGGCAATCGCCACAATCAGACGGTACCCCTCCCCATCAGCCAGTTTGACCGGCTCGCAATAAACGGCATCATCGAAATCGCGGGCATCCTCACCATCGATCGTGACCAGAGGGATATCGCGCAAGTCCACCCGGTCTTCATAATCATCGGGAGCAACCTGATCAGGCAACTTGTCCGCTTCCAGAAGAGCTTCCCGTGAAAAAATATGAGGCAAGCCGAATTTGCGAACGGCTATCTCGATTTCAATACCCGGATCATCAATACTGCCCAGCACCTCAACAATTCTTGCAACGGGCTGTGTATAGCGCGATGGCTGGGATACCAGTTGTGCATTGACGATCTGTCCGGCCTTGGCGTTTCCGGGAGAACCGTCGACAAGAATATCATGCACGATACGTCTGTCTTCCGGAGCGATCAGCCAGACGCCGTTTTCATTGACCAGACGACCGACAATATGGGTATGGGCACGACTGGTCACCGAGACGATCACACCTTCCGGGCGGCCTCTCTTGTCCGTACCGACAATACGGACCTGCACCCGGTCATTGTGCATCACCTTCTGCATTTCGTTTTCCGACAGGAAAATATCTTCCCCGCCATCGTCACGAATAACGAAACCATAGCCATCCGAATGGGAATGGACATACCCCGAAATGAACTGGGCCGACGTATTGATCTTGTAATTTCCTTTGGGATCGCACATTAACTGGCCATCCCGTTCCATGGCATCCAGACGTTTCAGCAAGCCGTCAATCTCCGTTTTCTTGACGTGCAGGTCTCTGGCGATGGTTTTGACGCTTCGCCCCCTGCTCGCCTCACGCAGGGTTTCAATGATTTCTTCCCGGCTGGGAATGGGATATGGATACTTTTTCAAAAGATTTCTAGTCTAAAATTATTCAATAGCGATTACACAACAGTCTCATCATCCTTTTTTTTGACAAATTAGGCAAGACGATTGACATGTCTGTTTATCACGTTATAATGACAACCTTACTTTTGCAGCTCAGACAAGTTATCAGCAAATTGTGTCTGTTCAACTTCGACGAATGCAAATATAATACCAGAAGTTGGAAAAATGCCCACGTGGCGGAATTGGTAGACGCGCATGGTTCAGGTCCATGTGCCGCGAGGTGTGGGGGTTCAAATCCCTCCGTGGGCACCAAACGTTAGTTTCATAACGTTCCATTTCGTCAGGATTCTCAAAGTGAACCGTATAAATTCGATGATTTATGCGGTTTTTTGTTTTTTTACCGTCTTTTACAGTCTTTTCCTATCCACCACTTTTGAGCATGTCCTCTCAATACCGTTTTCCATATCTTCAAAACGGTGGATCAAACCTAAAAAAAAGTTTCTCCTCTCACTATCGGATCGAGAACGAAAAACCCGAAGACAAAACCTATTCTCTTCACAATGGTGATGCTCTTTTTATGGAAACCACACCAAATGGTTCAAAACCCTGAAGCACGAAACCTTGATCCGATAAACAATACATCATGCTCTCCAATGGTTCCTGTTCAGCCCTGTTATATTGCAGAATGGAAGAAAATGGCGGGAAAAAACAAAAAATTGATCAAGAAACTAGAAGCAAAACAGAAAAAACTCTACAACGAAAATTCCTTTCACCAGAGTGTCTTATGTCTTCATACCAACAAAGCTGGCAAAACGACTGAAACCTGGCATACAGGACGCCAAGGGAATATGAAATTCATTCCCGATCACTGGAAAAAACATATCAAAGATATTACAGGCGGAAAAATGACAACCATTTTTCAGGGCCTTGCCAGAAAACCCGACAAAGAAGGCAACTCGATGATATGAATAAAAAAAACATGCCACTGGATATCCGGAATATACAACTCTGCCAACTTGAACTATCCAGTCCCTGCCACCATATAATTAGGTTTTTACAAGCATTATTGATTTGTGAGACAGCTTTATTCCTGTGGTACCGGATATTCCCAAAAAGACCGATTCGCCAGCCAGATGTTTTTTACCGTCCTGATTCCGGATGATTCAACTGCCCGTTTTCCGGATCAGTGTCATTTCATTTCTCCAAAACATGACAGATATCATCCCGGATGCAATTTTTCTGATCCGGATCAGAAAAATCCGTCGGTATCCTGTTTTTTTATAACGACCGTGACTGACAGCAGATCAAATAAGGCCTAGAATTTCCCTGTTTTCCGTCAGCAGGTTCCTTTACTGATAAGCATCCAGTCCCGGACTGTTTTGCATAAGAAAGATTTCCATGACCGCTATCATGTCCCTTTGCGCCATTTGTGTCCTTCTGGTAACAGGGATCGTCATCCGGTCGTGTTTTCCGGTTTTTTCAGCGTTTTTTCATTCCTTCTTCCGTCATCGCCGGCTTTGCCGGTCTCATTGTTATCAATACCCTGGGACATCTGTTATCTCCGGAGTGGTTTGCCGCCTTCGGGAAATTGCCGGGATTTCTGATCAACATTGTATTTGCCGGCCTTTTTCTCGGTACCGCTCCCACTTCCCTGAAAAAAATCTGGCATCTGGCCGCCCCTCAATTCTGCTTCGGACAAATCATCGCATGGGGGCAATACGTTGTCGGTCTGGGTCTGGTTTTTTTCCTGCTGGCACCTGTCTTCAACGTACCGGACGTTTTCGGCAATTTGCTGGAAATCGGTTTCGAAGGCGGTCACGGTACTGTAGGCGGTTTGGCTGAAACCTTCCGTGAACTGGGCTGGCAGGCAGGAGCAGACCTCGGCTATACCGTCGCGACCTGCGGAATGATCCTGGGTATTGTCATCGGCATGATTCTCATCAACATTGCCGTTCGTCGGGGTTACGTCAGGGATGTCAGAACATTCGATGACAGGGAGACTCTGGAACGTATCGGATTTTTTCGTCGCGAAAAACAGCCATTGGCCGGCAAACAGACCGTTTCGCCGGATTCGGTAGATTCCCTCGCCCTGCACATTGCACTGGTTGGCATTGCGATTCTAATCGGCTATGGCATAAAGCAGCTATTGATCCTGACAGACGGCATGACTCCTGCATCTTTCCGGGAACTTCATATCATGCAAAGTCTGCCCCTGTTTCCCCTTTGTATGATCGGAGGCGTTCTCCTCCAGTTGTTCCTGCGGAAAACCCGACTCGATATGCTTGCCGATCATGGCCAGATGAAGCGTATCACCGGAGCCGCCCTGGACTTTCTGGTCGTCGCCGCCATCGCATCCATCCGGCTTGAATTCGTCATCGCTTACTGGGCTCCTCTTTCCCTCCTTGTCCTGGCAGGAATTGTCTGGAATGTTTTCGCTGTCATGTATATCGGCCCCCGTATTTTTGAAAATGCCTGGTTCGAACGTTCCATTGCCGAATTCGGACAAGCCATGGGTGTTACCGCTACCGGACTCATGCTCCTTCGGACAGTTGATCCGAAAAGCAAAACGGTGGCAATGGAAGCCTTCGGTTACAAACAGCTCTTGCACGAACCTGTCATGGGAGGTGGTTTCTGGACATCGCTGGCTGTCCCTCTCGTTATGTTGGGAAAAGGAATGATGATATGGTTCGTTTCCATCGCCATACTGGTCATTGCATCAGTCTGCTGGTTACGCTTCTTTAACACGAAAAAGAACCTGAAATCCTGAAAGATTTTTTCAACCGCTTGCATACGGATCGGCAATCCGGATTATCGAGGGAGATATCGGTTCCATACTGAAAGAAGAAAAGATATACCCGTATCAGGCACTGTTCCGACAATAACTACTATTCGCATTTTTCCCACCAATGGGAAAATATTTGTTTTTCATCTTCCAGATATACCGGTTCGCCAATGACTGGCGTCAGAAGTTTGTAAGGCTTGTCGTAACTGGCTTTGGCCAACCGGATAAACGGGTCTTTCCAGGCATGGTTCGATATGGCGAATTTTCCCGAATGAGCCGGCAAAAGCGCCTTTGCACCAATTTCCACCGCAGCCTGAGCTGTTTCTTCCGGCATCATATGAATATATGCCCAACGCTTGTCATACTGGCCATTTTCCAGAATGGCCAGATCGAAACGGCCCAATGTCTCTCCGATCTGTTTCAGATGCGGTCCGTAACCGGTATCACCACTCACGAAAACACGACGTTTGGGTGATACCAATGCATAGCTGACCCACAATGTCCGGTTACGTACCAGCCCCCTGCCGGAGAAATGACGGGCAGGAAGAACATGAATATCCACTCCCTCAGGATTTTTCAGCCTGGTAAACCAGTCAGCCTCAACAATCTTGTCCGCTGGATATCCCCATTCAAGCAGATGGAAACCGACACCCAGTCCGCATATGACTTTTCCGACGCGGGATTCCAGCATTTTGACGGTCGGATAATCAAGATGATCCCAATGATCGTGAGTGATCAGCAGATAATCGATATCCGGCATATCGGATACCTGATAGACACTGGTTCCTTCAAATGCCCGGTTGAACAGAAAAAACGGACTGGCATATGGACTCAATACCGGATCAATCAGTATCCTCTTGCCGGCAAGTTGCAGATAATAGGATGAATGGCCCAGCCATATGACGATATCCTTATCACGCACAAGCGAACGCAAATCGGTCTTGACCGAAGGAAGAGGCATTGCCGGAACGAGTCTGTCCGGTTTCGTGAACAGGCTTTTCATGATGACGGAGAAAACCGAACTGTCATCGGTAAACAGCGGAGTCGGTATCTGATTTCTGAATTCCCCGTCAATAAAATTCGGAGAATTCCGGGCAACTTCAAAATAAACCCTGTCAGGATTCTTTCCGAATTGCGTCTGGTTCAGAAAAATGCAAACAGCCAATATCAGACCGATACCGATAAAAAGAAAAACGATTGTCATTATTTTCAGTTTTCGCTTCATGCGCTCGACGTCATATCTCCCGGTATGGGCCATGCCGGCCACTTATTCCCGATTATGGTTTCTCCTGCAAAACATTGTGAGGTTAATTCCCGGATCATGAAAACACCAGAGATATTTCTCTTTATTTATTGTCCGATTCTTTCATGGATACATGTCTTTGCCGTAGCTATTTTGGCGATGTAAAAACTTCACGGTACTTTTGTTTCCAAGTTTTCCAAACCTGCGTAAAATGACGCTCGCTTTTGTTCTTCTTTTACTTTTTTCAGATCATGCCAGACAAGCCTGTCAACCATAAATCCGGGAAACCGATGTTTTTCAATCCGGAAGTCCGTCGGATCCGCAGTTTTGTCACACGTGCGGGACGATTGTCAACCGGTCAGGAACGGGCTATTAACGAACATGGCCCGAAATTCTGCATACCGTTTGACAAAACGGTTCTCGATTACAAGAAACTGTTCGGACGTGAAGCCAAAACGATTCTCGAAATCGGTTTCGGTATGGGAGAAACTACCGCGACGATTGCTGAAAACTTGCCGAAACTGAATTTTATCGGTGTCGAAGTGCACACCCCCGGAGTAGGCAGCCTGTTGAAGCTGATCGGCGAAAAACAGTTATCCAATATCCGGATCATCCAGCATGACGCTGTCGAAGTGCTTGAAGAAATGATTCCGGAAAATTCACTGGATGGCGTCCATATTTTTTTCCCTGATCCCTGGCACAAGGCCCGACATCACAAACGTCGCCTGATCCAGCCCGCTTTCGTCCGTTTTTTGACGACACGATTGCAAAATGACGGCTATTTGCACTGTGCGACCGACTGGCAGAATTATGCCGAACAGATGCTTGACGTGTTAAGCAGTGAATCCTCTTTAATGAATACGGCAACCGGATATGCGGAAAGGCCGGATTACCGTCCCGTCACGAAATTCGAAAAAAGAGGGTTGAGGTTAGGACATGGCGTTTGGGATCTGGTATTCCGGAAACGCCATGTTTCCTGAAAAACAGGGCTCCCTGATCAGATTACCTGAAGCACGATCTTGCCGAAGTGGGTATTTGACTGCATCAGTTTCTGGGCCTGCATGGCTTCGGCGAGCGGGAACACCCTGTAAATAACCGATTTGATTTTTCCTGCGCCGATCAATGGCCAGATATGTTCTTTCAGATTCCGCGCGATTTCCGCCTTGAATTCGTTCGAACGGGGTCGCAGGGTGGAACCGGTCACTGTCAGTTGTCTGTGAACAATCTGCGCCAGATCGACCGTTCCCTGACGTCCTCCCAGATAAGCGATCAGGACGAGCCTTCCTCCATCGGCCAGACAGTCGATTTCCTTGTCCAGAACCGCCGCACCGATAATATCCAGAATAACATCTACGCCTTTTCCTCCCGTCGCCTCCTTAATATATTCCGCGAAGTTCTCCGTGGTAGAGTTGATGCAACGTTCGGCTCCCAATTTTTCACAGGCACGGCAATTGTCTTCGGTCAACGCCGTAGCAAAAACACGATGGCCCATTGCACTTGCCATTTGAATGGCTGCCACGCCGATCCCGGAAGCACCCGCCTGAACCAGCAGATTTTCCTTGCCTTTCAGGCGTCCGAAGTCAAATACGTTGCTCCAGACCGTGAAATAGGTTTCCGGCAATGAGGCCGCCTCTACCGGCGTCATTCCTTCCGGAATGGGAAGACACAATTTTGTACAGGCAGTACAGTATTCGGCATATCCACCGCCCTGAACCAGGGCGCACACCATATCGCCTATTTTGAAATCACTGCCGGAAACATCCCCGCCGACTATCTCACCGGCTATTTCCAGCCCCGGAATATCCGGTGCCCCTTTCGGAACCACATAACGGCCGATACGCTGCAATACATCCGGCCTGTTGATCCCTGCCGCATGGACCCTGATCAGCACTTCACCTTCTTTGGCAACCGGAATTGGCCTTTCCGTCAGCTGTAGAAAACCTGCCGACCCCTGGTTGATAATTTCAATCGCTTTCATATGTCAATTCCCCCCTTTGGGATGGTGTTAAAAGGGAACGATTTATTGAAGTCAACTCCATGGCTTTGTACGCCACATGAGCATGCCGGCCATTACGATAATAAGGCCCGCCCTTCAAGAAAGGTTCTTTTATATCAATATACTATGGACAGACCGGCTTTCGACCGGAACCGTCATTTCAAATCAAACAAAAATCCTCCCGGACGATACCGGGAGGATTTCTCCGTTACCGTTTCAGGTCATCCGGCCAGAACAGCCGAACTATCATTCGGCAGGTACGGGATTTTCTTCGGCAACCGCCGCCTTCATGGACAGTTTGATACGGCCACGTTCATCGGTTTCAAGAACCTTGACCCGAACCGACTGCCCTTCTTCCAGATAATCGGAAACGGCATTGACTCGTTCACTGGCAATCTGGCTGATATGCAACAGGCCATCCTTGCCCGGCAATATCTGAACAATAGCGCCGAAATCCAGCAATTTCAAGACCGTGCCGTCATAGATTTTTCCGACTTCAACCGAAGCGGTCAATTCCTCGATACGACGTTTGGCTTCCTGCCCTGCAGCGGCATCGACCGATGCAATGGTAACCACTCCATCGTCGCTGATATCGATCTGAGCACCTGTTTCTTCGGTCAAGGCACGGATAACGGCACCGCCCTTGCCGATTACATCACGGATTTTTTCCGGATTGATACGCATGGTTATCAGACGAGGGGCAAAATTGGACAATTCCGTCTTGAAGTGAGGCATGGCTTCCTGCATCTTGCCAAGAATATGGATACGGCCTTCTTTTGCTTGCGCCAGTGCGACCTGCATGATTTCCTTGGTAATGCCCTGGATCTTGATATCCATCTGCAAGGCCGTCACACCATTAGCCGTTCCCGCCACCTTGAAATCCATATCCCCCAGATGATCCTCATCCCCCAGAATATCCGTCAGTACGGCAAATTTGTTGCCTTCCTTGATCAGTCCCATGGCAATCCCGGCGACATGCGTTTTGACCGGCACACCGGCATCCATCAACGCCAGGGATCCTCCGCATACGGAAGCCATTGACGAGGAACCGTTCGACTCCATGATTTCGGAAACCAGACGGATGGAATAACTGAATTCGTCCTGTGACGGCAAACAGGCGACGAGAGCACGTTTTGCCAGACGGCCATGCCCGATCTCACGACGCTTCGGTGTTCCGACACGACCGGTTTCACCGGTGGCAAAAGGAGGCATATTGTAGTGCATCATGAAAGCATCGCTGTACTCGCCCATCAATCCGTCGATTTTCTGGTTGTCACGTGAGGTTCCTAGCGTCGCGACAACCAGTGCCTGTGTTTCGCCACGAGTGAAAAGCGCCGAACCATGCGTTCTCGGCAAAACACCGGTACGAATGGTAATCGGACGAACCGTACGGGTATCGCGTCCATCAATACGCGGTTCGCCGTCCAGAATCTGCGAACGGACGATCCTGGCCTCCAGATCGAACAGGATATTGCCGACTTCAACGGTATCCGGTGCCGTTTCTCCCCGGCCTTGCGCCTCTTCCGCCAAAGCCTGGTTCACTCTTTCATAAATATGGCGCAACTCGCTCGAACGTGCCTGTTTCTGGCGGATCTGGTAAGCTTTGCGCAGTTCCGGTTCCGCAATCCGGGTAACGGCGGCAATCAGTTCCTCGTTTTTGGCCGGTGGTTCCCATTCCACTTCCGGTTTGCCGCCATCGCGCACCAGCTCGTCAATGGCATCGATAACCACTTTCATCTGTTCATGGCCGAATACGACAGCGCCCAGCATGACGTCCTCCGGCAGCTCTTTCGCTTCGGACTCTACCATCAGGACGGCCTGTTCTGTTCCTGCCACAACCAGATCAAGCTGCGACAAAGGCAATTGCGAAGCGGTTGGATTCAACACATACTGTCCGTCAATATAGCCTACCCGGGCGGCACCCAGCGGTCCATTGAAAGGAATCCCGGAAACGCACAGAGCGGCGGATGCTGCAATCATGGAAGGAATATCCGGATCGATTTCCGGATTGACCGACAAAACGTGAATGATGACCTGAACCTCGTTGAAATAACCATCCGGGAAAAGAGGACGAATCGGACGATCAATCAGGCGTGAGGTCAGCGTTTCCTTTTCGGACGGACGACCTTCACGTTTGAAGAAACTGCCGGGAATACGGCCGGCCGCATAACTTTTTTCAATATAATCCACCGTCAGAGGGAAAAAATCCTGACCGGGTTTTATATCGTCTTTCGCTACAACAGTTGCCAGCACCACGGTATCATCCATGGATACCACTACTGCGCCGCTGGCCTGGCGCGCAATCTCACCGGTTTCCAGTGTCACGGTATGCTGACCGTACTGGAACGTTTTGCTTACTTTATTGAACATGTAATTCCTTTCATTTTTGCCGGCAGGTTTTCAGGCGCTGCCGTTCGCCTCATTTCATTACAACAAAACAACAATCAATATCGACAATGCCCTGCTTTCAATACGTCACGCCAACCACATACATAACGAAATGCCCGCGACAAAACTGACGCAGGCATTTCATAAAGACCTTGTAACTCGTGAAACGATTATTTTCTCAGACCGAGTTTTGCAATCAGATCACGATAACGGTTGATATCTTTTTTTCGCAGATAAGCCAACAAATCCTTGCGACGGTTAACCATTTTGATCAATCCGCGACGGGAATGGTGATCCTTGGTATGAACCTTGAAATGACCGTTCAGATCATTGATACGCGCCGTCAACAAAGCGACCTGCACTTCAGGGGATCCCGTATCGTTCTGGCTGCGTGCATTTTCCGACACGATAGCAGCCTTGTCTTCTTTAAGCAATGCCATAAAATCAATCCTTACATGCGACAGATGGAGTCCAAAACCCTTCCTGCCGTGAACAAACAATATAAATACCAGTCAAACCGACCGGTAGGGCAGTATAACGGAAAAGCGTTTTCTGTACAATAAAAACTGTAGAAGTCCGAATCACTATAGAGGAATCACAATGAAACGATCCATAACGCTAACACTGCTTTTGTCCCTGATGCTTTCAGGCTGCGCCTCCATTTTTTCGACACCCGTTCCCGGAACGCCTGCGGAAGAAGTCATCGCCTTGAAAGGAAGTCCGGATGCCGAGTATCTTGACGGCAATATCCGGCTTCTGGAATGGTCTGTCGGTCCCTGGGCACAATATGCCTATATGGCCAAAATCGGACCGGATGGCAGACTGATATCTTACGAGCAGGTTTTGACACGGGAAAAATTCGATACCATACAGATAGATCACTTCAGCAAAAACGACGTATTGAAAACAGTCGGCCATCCGACCGAGACCGATTATTTACCCCTGGTTGACCGTGAAGTATGGGCTTACCGGTACAAGGAAGACGGCATCTGGAATTCCATGATGTACATTTACTTCGATTCGCAAGGTATCGTCAGAAGAATGGAAAACGGTCAGGACCCCATGTACCTCCGCAAATAAACGAAATATCCGCACAACAGGGAAAATATCAAAGGAGCGACCATGAAACACTCTTTTCTGGCTTGTATTCTGGCAAGTTCATTCATGCTGACGGGCTGCGCTTCCATGTTCGGCCCTCCATTGACGCCCGGAATGCCTGTACAACAGGTCATCGCGCGAAATGGCCCGCCTGCGATCGAATATCCCGACGGAGACACAAAAGTGCTTGAATGGCCGGTCAGCGAGTGGTCACAATACGCCTACATGGCGCGAATCGGACCTGACGGCAAACTGATTTCATATGAAAATGTCAGAACGCGAGAAAAATTCGCGACCATCAAGATCAATCAGTTCAACAAAAATGACGTTCTTCGGACAATAGGTCATCCGACCGAGACGGAATATTTCCCTCTGAAAAAACAGGAAGCCTGGTCTTATCGTTACAAGGAGGAAGGCATCTGGAATTCCATGATGCATATTTATTTTGATTCCAGCGGTATCGTCAGAGGGATGGAAAACGGTCAGGATCCGCTTTATCTGCGCGATAACGGTTTCTTCGGCGGTCCCGGCATGGGTATCGGAATCGGAATTGGCGGAGGTGGAGGCGGTATCGGAATCGGTTTTTGAGACTCCACAAAAAAAGGGATGCGACATGTCGCATCCCTTTTTGTTCCGAAACAATCAGATGATCTTGGAAACGGCATCAATGTATGCATTGACCGAAGCGGTGATGATATCGGTATCAGCTGAGAAACCGTAGTAAACCTTGCCTTTGTTTTCAACCTGAATATGGACCTTGCCGACATCGTCAGTACCACGTGTGAATGCCTGAATCAGGAATTCTTCCAGAGTCACTTTCTGTGTGATCAACTGGCGAACGGCATTGATCGATGCATCGATCGGCCCATTGCCGGCAGCCGTAGCCATACAGCGTTCACCATCAATAATCAGGCGAACCGTTGCCATCGGGATGGAATCCTTGCCGCAAACAACCTGGAGATAATCCAGCTTGATTCTTCTGGCATCTTCCACGGTTCCGGTTCCGGCGAGATTGCGCAGGTCATCGTCGGAGACCGATTTTTGCGCATCGGCGAGGACAAGGAACTTGCTGTAAGCGACATCCAGCTCGGCATGAGAGAGTTCATATCCGAGGCGACGAAGATGATGATCCAGCGCAGCGCGACCACTGCGCGCCGTCAGGACAATAGAAGAATCGCTGACGCCGATATCGGCCGGATCGATGATTTCATAGTTTTCCCGATTCTTAAGCACACCATCCTGATGAATACCTGACGAATGGGCAAAAGCGTTCCGTCCGACAATCGCCTTGTTCGGCTGTACCGGCATACGCATCAGATTGGATACCAGACGGGATGTCTTGATAATCTTGGTCGTATCAATATCGGTATAGGCCGGAATATCTTTGCGGCACTTCAGAATCATGACGATTTCTTCAAGAGATGTATTGCCTGCCCGCTCCCCGATCCCATTGATAGTGCACTCGACCTGACGGATACCATTCATGATGCCGGCCAGTGAATTGGCCGTTGCCATACCCAGATCATTATGGCAATGAGCGGACAGAACAGCCCTGTCGACATTGGCGACATGATCCTTCAGATATTTGATTTTCGCGCCGTATTCATAAGGCGTACAGTAACCGGTCGTATCCGGGATATTGATCACTGTCGCGCCAGCCGCGATGACAGCTTCGACGACACGGGCAAGGAACTCATTGTCGCTACGGCCGGCATCTTCGGCAAAGAATTCGACATCATCCACATACTTTCTGGCATATTTGACCATCTGGACAGCCCGTTCGAGAATCTGTTTGGGCGTCGAATTGAACTTGGAATAAATATGGTAAGGGGACGTACCGATCCCGGTATGAATACGTCCTTTCTTGGCATATTTAAGCGCATCGGCAGCAACATCAATATCTTTCTCGATAGCCCGCGTCAATGCGGAAATAACCGGTTTTTCAACGACTTTGGAAATTTCGACGACCGATTTGAAATCACCGGGACTGGAAATAGGAAAACCGGCTTCAATGACATCGACCCCCAACGCTTCCAGGGCTCTGGCCACTTCGATTTTTTCAAGTGTATTCAGTTGGCTGCCCGGGACCTGTTCCCCGTCACGTAACGTGGTATCAAATATGATAATTTTTTCTGCCGAGTCTGCTGGTGTGCCGGCCATGATGTGCTCCTTTGGATAATTCGAGAATTGATTGGTTAAACTGGAACGGAATTTTACCCATCCCCGTCTCTTGGACAGAGGTCAGAAAAAAGTCCGGATTTGTCAATAAAGGGATATCAGCACGCCTGGCGTGCTAGAACGAGCGATAACGACAGGCAAGACAATCTGCTGTCACAGAAATCGAATGAAGAATTGAAAGTTTTGATATTCATGAAAAAACTATAAGCTCCTTTTTCAATTCATGCAATATTTTTCAAAACGCCGCCCTAGATATCAATGAACTGTATCTTATTTGCAAACCGCAAGTTTACCTCATTCTTCCCCATCGTGCGGTTCCACTTTTGTCTGGACAATGCTGACCGGTTTTCCTTTTATCCTGTACCAGAGATAAACCACATAACCGGAAATACCATAAACAACAAACAATCCGAAAATGACCTTTGGTGGATCAAACGAGATCGCGACAAAAACGAGAACGATCAGTATCACGGCAATAAATGGCACCGACTTTCGAATGTTCATGACCTTGAAACTGTAGAATGGAACGTTCGATACCATCGTCAGCCCGGCATAAAGCGTCAGTATCCAGGATGTCCAGTAAAAATCACTTCCAGAAAATCCCATATCGTCCATCAGCCAGATAAATCCGGCTACCAGCGCAGCGGCGGCCGGACTGGGCAATCCCTGAAAATACCGCTTGTCGACAATCGCGATATTCGTATTGAATCGTGCCAGTCTCAGCGCGGCACAGGCACAAAAGACAAAAGCGGAAACCCATCCGATACGCCCCATTCCCTTAAGCGACCATTCATAAACGACGAGAGCCGGGGCGGCGCCGAATGCCACCATATCGGCCAGACTGTCGAGCTGGGCGCCGAATTCGCTTTGTGTTCTGGTAAGCCGGGCAACCCTTCCATCCATACTGTCCAGAATCATGGATATGAATATGGCGACCGTTGCCTGCTTGAACTCCAGATTCAAGGACATGACGATGGCATAAAAACCGCAGAACAGTGAGGAAATTGTAATGGCATTCGGTAACAGATAAATGCCTCTTCTCCGCAATTTTGCGCGTGTCGAATCCAATTCCGTAACGGGTTGTTCCTGCTGAGTCATGCGCATTCTCCGATAGATAGCAAACGGTATATTATGTTTTCAGATGATCGTGCGTCGGTCCGGGAAAGAGTGATTTACAATTCAGCCAAAACGGTTTCCGTAGCATACACTTTATCACCCACAGCGACTTTCGGCCTTGCGGAAAGCGGCAGATAGACATCAACACGCGAACCGAACCGGATAAAACCGAAACGTTGTCCCTTTTGCAAAATCTCGCCACCGCCTACATAACAGAGGATCCGGCGCGCAATGAGACCGGCTACCTGGACACACGTGACAGTCTGGCCATTTTGTGTTTTTATAATCAATGCATTACGTTCATTTTCAAGCGAAGCCTTGTCAAGATCGGCATTGACAAACTTGCCCGGAAAATAATGGACACTTTCCACTTTTCCATCAACCGGCGAACGGTTGGAATGAACATTGAAGACATTCATGAATACACTGATCTTCAACGCTTCACGTTTTCCGTAAATATCTTCCGTTTTTTCAATCACGACGATACGACCGTCGGCCGGCGAGAGGACTGCATGCTCGACATCGGGAACGACTCTGCCCGGATCACGGAAAAACTGCAATACAAACAGGCTGATCAACCACAGCGGCAGCGACCAGATACCCCATTTATATGTCACGGCCGAGGAAACGGCAAAAGAAATAATGATGTAAAACCAGCCTTCACGTGCAATGATAGGATGAGGATAATTCTTCAATCACAACTCCGAAACGCCAAACTATAAAGAATCGTATTCTATTCTTAAACATTCTGCGTTGAAACAAGCAGACAACCTTACGACAACCTCATTGCGCCAGATTCTGACAAGCAAAAGGACCCGCCCCCTTGAATACGTTGAAACAGCATCCATATATCATACAAATGAAACGACCTGCGGCAACATTGTCATATGATGAAATTATGGCGGTTTTTTACCGATATTAAAATCATTTGTTAAACCACAAGCGTCTTTCCCTGCTATATGCGATGGTATGAAGTTGAACTGCTGCATGTTTGCGTCCAGCACAACATCCACCGTTTTGTTTTATGTTTCATTTAACCTGAACGGAAGACAAGACTATGAAGTTTCGAGATCCAGCCAGCCCCATGTGGTTGCAAGCATTGAAAATGCTGGAACAGGCCGATCAGCTCCATCGGCGTTTCTTCCAGTTGGGCAAACCGAAATCGCGTGGCCCGGTCTGGGAACCCCCCATCGATATTCTTGAAACCGACCGTTACCTGCTGATTCAGATTGCCTTACCCGGCGTTGACTTGTCGGACATTACTGTCGTCATCGAAAACAACATCATCCATGTGGTCGGAGAAAGACAAATCGCGATGGGTGCCGATACTGTCATCAGACGCCTCGAGATCCCTTATGGCCGTTTCGAAAAACAGATCAGCCTGCCAAACGGACACTATCAGATATCCGAAAATTCTCTGGCAAATGGATGTCTGCGTTTGGTACTGAACAAATTATGACAGGTGAGTTATGACGACACCAGAACTTGAAAGACTTTCTTCATCGGAAAACCACGACGGCAACACGAACAATACTTCTCTGTCAACCGGAGAAAAAAACGCTTATCCTCCCATTCCGGAAGATGCGTTAATTATCATACCTGTCAGAAACATGGTCCTGTTTCCGGGGATGGTCATTCCGGTGACGATTGCCCGTGAAAAATCGTTACTGGCCGCACAAGCAGCCATGAAAACAGACCGTCAGATCGGTATCGTATTGCAACGCAACCCTGAAACAGCCAATCCCGAACAAAAAGACTTGTATCCGGTCGGAACAGCTGCCAGCATCCTGCGTTATGTCGCGGCATCCTCCGAAGCACATCATATTGTTTGTCAGGGTGAAGGACGTTTCCGCCTCATCGAATTGCTTGACGGTTATCCATTTCTGGTCGCACGGATCGAAAAAATACAGGACGAACCGGAAGACAATGTCGATATCCAGGGCCGTATGGTACAGCTGAAACAGCGTGCACTGGAAATTCTCCAGATGTTGCCGCAGGTACCCCAGGAATTGTCCGATTCCCTGAGCAATGTAACCTCTGCCGCCCTGCTCGCTGATTTGATGACGGGACTCATGGATCTGACACCGGATGAAAAACAGGAAATTCTGGAAACCCTGGATCTGAAATCCCGTATTGACAGATTGCTTTCCCATCTCGCATACCGGCTCGAAATTCTCAAAGTCAGCAAGGACATTGACGAGCAGACGAAAAACCGGCTTGACGATCGCCATCGTGAAGCCCTTTTGCGTGAACAGCTCAAGACTATCCAGAGTCAGCTCGGAGAATTTGACAATACCTCTTCCGAAGCGGCGGAACTTTCCGAGAAAATCGAAAAAGCGAATATGCCGGAAGACGTACGGACACATGCGCAAAAAGAACTGAACCGGCTGAAAAACATGCCGGAATCTTCAGGTGAATACTCCATGTTGCGCAATTATCTTGAATGGCTCATCGAATTGCCCTGGGCAATTTCGTCCAGTGACCGGACGGATATAAATGAAGCCCGAAAGATCCTTGATGAAGACCACTACGGTCTTGACAAAATCAAAAAACGGATTCTGGAATTTCTTGCCGTCCACAAACTCAACCCTGAAGGCAAAAGCCCTCTTTTGTGTTTTGTCGGCCCACCGGGAGTCGGCAAAACATCTCTTGGACAAAGTATCGCCAAGGCAACCGGACGAAAATTCGTTCGCGTCAGCATGGGCGGTGTTCATGATGAAGCCGAAATCCGCGGTCATCGCCGGACCTATATCGGCGCTCTTCCCGGCAATATCATCCAGGCCATCCGTCGTGCAGGCACCAACAATTGTGTCATGTTGCTCGATGAAGTCGACAAACTGGGCAATGGCGTTCAGGGAGATCCGTCTGCGGCACTGCTCGAAGTACTTGATCCGGCGCAGAACAGCACATTCAGGGACAATTACCTGGCGGTTCCTTTCGATTTGTCCAAAGTCATGTTCGTCTGTACGGCCAACATGCCGGACACCATTCCCGGCCCATTACGCGACAGACTGGAAATGATTCAGCTTCCCGGTTACACGGAACAGGAAAAAACACAGATTGCCTTGCGGTATCTGATCAAACGCCAACGCGAAGAAAACGGACTGAAGTCCGGAAATTGCGATATAACGGAAAGCGCCATCCACGATATCATCGGCAATTACACACGAGAAGCCGGTGTCCGCAATCTTGAGCGTCTGATCGGCAGCGTCTTCAGGAACGCAGCCATGAAAATCGCCGAAGGCCGTGCAGAGAAGGTGATCGTCGATTCAGCGGATATTCCGGATATTCTTGGCACGCCGATTTATGAAAGTGAAATCGCCATGCGCACCAGTATGCCTGGTATCGCAACCGGACTGGCCTGGACACCGGTGGGTGGCGATATCCTCTTCATCGAGGCCAGCCGCGTTCCGGGAAGGAACAAATTGACCCTGACAGGCCAGCTGGGTGAGGTCATGAGAGAAAGTGCACAGGCAGCCTTGACACTTGTCAAGGCACGTGCCGTCGATCTCAGGATCAATCAGGAACTGTTCGAAAACAGTGAAATCCACGTTCACGTACCGGCCGGAGCCATTCCCAAAGACGGTCCCAGTGCCGGCGTCGCCATGTTTCTTGCGCTTGCGTCAGTCATGATGAATAAACCGATCGCCAGCGATCATGCCATGACAGGTGAAATCAGCCTTCGTGGACTGGTTCTTCCCGTGGGAGGGATCAAGGAAAAAGTCCTGGCGGCATTACGTGCCGGTATCAAAACCGTCATGTTACCCGCCAGAAACAAACGTGATCTGGACGACATCCCTGAAGAGGCGCGCAACCAGCTTCAATTCGTTTTTCTTGAAACCGTCGATGATGCCATTCGCGCAGGACTGATCGAATACAACAGCGACCATGATTCCTGAAACCGGCAAGTGAAACAAAAGGCGTAATTCCCTTCGGGAATACGCCTTTTCCAGTTCATCAGCCCTGTCATCTGTTTTCGCTGCGGATATAAAGTCCGATCAATTCGGACTGTGCCAGAATATGTCCTTCCATCCGCTTCACAATTTCAGCTTTGGTCGTATTGCCAAGGTCAGGCAAAACCGTATCCAGAGCATACAACTTGAAAAAATAACGGTGTGTTCCGATCGGAGGACAGGGACCACTGTATCCGGCAAACTGCCGGTCATTGATGCCGATCAGCGTCCCTGCCGGCAAGTCCCCGTCGGCAACACCTTCAGGCAATACACCGGCAACAGGAGGCAGATTGTAAAGAACCCAGTGAACCCATGTCATCTTCGGCGCAGCCGGATCAGGAGCATCCGGATCGTCCGAAATCATGACCAGACTTTTTGTGCCGGCCGGTGGAGCTGTCCATTCCAGCGGCGGAGAAATGTTTTCACCCTCACAAGTATAAAGAGCCGGCATCATTTCATTATGTGAAAATGCCGGCGAACGTATCGTCATCGTCATACACAATTCCTTTCACAGGATTCTCAGATATTGATCGATCTTCAGGGACAAACGTCATTCAACCGGAATATTGCGGACCGTTTCGCTGATGGCTTTCGGCAAACGGATTGCCAGTACGCCATCGACATAGTTTGCCTGTGATTTTTCACTGTCAACATTTTTAGGCAAAGCAATTGTCCTTTCGAACGAACCGTATGCCCGTTCAACAAGATGGTAAGTGCTTCCTCCGTTTTCACGTACCAACTGCTTTTCTCCGCGAATGAAAAGCGTATTCCCGACAATCTGGATCGAAAAATTTTCCTTTTCGACACCGGGCATCTCGACCCGGACAACCAGATCGGAAGCCGTTTCTTCCACTTCCGCATTGATCAGCCCCCAATAAGGAAATGAATCATTGTCATTTCCGTATTTAGGCCTTTCGTAACGGACCAGCGCGCTGCCGCACCGGCTGAGCAATTCGCGCCAGCCATCCGACAGACTTTCCCAGGCACGGGTCAGCTCACGTCCAATACTTTTCCCGGCCTCTTTCAAGGAATCAAGCATAAGTTCCTCCTGATAACAACAAGAAAACGCTTACGTCATTTTCAGATAATAACGTACTTTTTCAACCGCCAGAACAAATTTCCTATTTCTTTTCAGGAATATACCCTTCCGCCTGATCGGCCCCCTCGCCAAAGAAATGATTTTCCATCTGTTCCTTGAGATAGGCGCGCGCTTTGGGATCGGCCATATTCAAACGGTATTCATTGACCAGCATCGTTTGCAAACGTATCCACGCCTGCCACGCCTCCTTGGAAACGTTTTCATAAATTTTTTTTCCCAGTTCTCCCGGATACGGAGGGAAATCCAGCCCTTCCGCTTCCTTGTCCAGCTTGATGCAATGAACAGTTCTCGTCATACCTTTCTCCTTCAATAAATTGCTGTTTCGATTGGAGCCCGGCCAGTCAATCAAAGTTTCTTGATCAACACCTGGGATTTGCGCTGCCAGTTATATATTCTTTGCCGGTCTTTCGGCAACTCCTCAACACTGGCATAAACAAAACCTCTGCGCAAAAACCAGTGAGCCGTCTGGGTTGTCAGAATAAACAATCTGTCAAACCCCAGTGCCCGTGCCCGGTCTTCCATGTGATTCAGTATTCTTTCCCCGTCCCCTTCCCCCTGAACATCCGGATCAACGATCAGACAGGCCATCTCGGCCATTTTTTCTGCCGGAAAAGGATACAGGGCTGCACAACCGAATATAACACCATCATGTTCGATGACCGAAAAATACTCGATTTCACGTTCCAGTAACTCCCTGCCCCGTTTGACCAGGGTACCGTTGGCTTCATAAGGCTCGATCAGTTTGAGAATCGCCCCGACATCTCCGATTGTCGCTTCACGCAAGGATTCGACATTTTCATAAGTCACCATCGTTCCGACGCCATCATGGGTAAACAGTTCCAGCAACATTGAACCATCTGTCGCATAGGGAACAATATGGGTTCGTGGCGTTCCGCCAATACAAGCTTTGGCTGCATAACGGAGATAAGACATGGCTTCCTGTGACAAATGTGCCGTTTTTAGCAACGTTTCGACCTGATGCGAAGTCAGTTCCCGGATCTCGTCACCTTTCACATCCCGGACAAGAGGGGTTTCCGTCAGGAAAATCAGTTTGTGGGCATGCAATGCCAATGCTGCCGAAACAGCAACATCTTCCATACGGACATTGAAGGCCTCTCCTGTTGGGGAATACCCCAAAGGTGAAAGAAGAACCAGATCTCCCGACGCCAGAATAGGATGAATACTGTCGTAAGCGATTTTCCGGACTTTGCCCGTCCATTGCAGGTCAATACCATCCAGTATCCCCAAAGGCGTCGCCGTGACAAAATTGCCTGAAATAAGACGTATTTCAGCATGCGCCATTGGCGTGTTCGGCAACCCTTGGCTGAATGCCGCCTCAATATCCATCCTCAACTCGCCGGCGGCCTCTTTGGCGCATTCAAGCGCTTCAGGATCGGTAATGCGTGTTCCGTTATAATACCGGCTTTTGACATGGCGCAAATCCAGCTGTTCTTCCACCTGCGGACGTGATCCATGCACAATGACCACTTTGATACCCAAAGCATGCAACAGTGAGATATCGTGAGCCAGAACAGGTAACATACCGGCTTTTACCAGCTCCCCCGGAAAGGCGACAACAAATGTCTGTCCGCGAAAAGCATGTATATAAGGAGCGACAGAACGAAGCCATTTGACAAATTGTTCTTCCATAATGGAAATGATCCGGAAATAGATTAATCAGTTTATTGTGGACAAAAACCGTCTCCTGTTCTTCTTCTCTAACAAAGCCCAGGAAGATATTGCCTCTTGAAGACATCAAAACATCTTTGAGATTATAATGCGCACCGACATGAGCGCTTCCGAATCTTTATCCAAAAAACCACGTTCCTTCAGACAACCGAAACCGGCTGCCGGTGAAATTCTGCGAACGCCCGTTCCTTCTATTGTCTATCCTGAAGAGCTGCCGGTTTCGGCTCGACGCGAGGAAATCGCCAAGGCCATCCGGGATCATCAGGTCATTGTCGTTTGCGGTGAAACCGGCTCTGGCAAAACGACCCAGTTGCCCAAAATCTGTCTTGAACTTGGCAGGGGACAAACCGGTTTGATCGGACACACGCAACCACGCCGGATCGCCGCCAGTACGACGGCAAATCGCATTGCACGGGAGCTTAATTCACCGATCGGTGAAATTGTCGGTTACAAAATCCGCTTCACGGACAAACTGAGTGCCAAGGCATCGGTCAAACTGATGACGGATGGCATTCTTCTGGCCGAAACGCAAAGCGACCGTCTTCTGAAACAATACGATACGATCATCATTGATGAAGCTCATGAACGCAGCCTGAATATCGACTTTCTTCTGGGGTATCTCAAACAGCTTCTGCCGAAAAGACCGGATCTGAAACTTATTATCACTTCCGCGACAATAGATGCGGAACGTTTCGCCCGCCATTTCAGTACAGATAAAGAATCCGTTCCCATTATTGAAGTATCCGGCAGGCTGTATCCCGTCGAGATCCGTTACCGCCCCGTTCTTGACAACACGACACAGGAGGATAAAGACAGATCCGATACCCGCCAAACCCGTGATCTGATGGAGGCTATTGTCGATTCTGTCGATGAACTGTTCAGAACAGGTTCAGGAGATACCCTCGTTTTCCTGCCGGGGGAAAGGGAAATCCGGGAAACGGCAGAAGCCTTGAGAAAACATCACCCGCCCCACGTCCAGATTCTGCCTCTTTATGCCAGGCTTTCTGCACAGGAACAGGAAAAGATTTTCAAGCCTGCCAATGCAAGAAGAATCATTCTGGCGACCAATGTGGCAGAAACATCCCTGACCGTTCCGGGCATCCGGTTTGTCATCGATACGGGACTTGCCCGTGTAAAGCGCTACAGTTACCGGAACAAAGTCGAACAACTGCATATCGAACCTGTCTCGCAGGCAGCCGCCAATCAGCGTGCAGGGCGTTGTGGACGTGTTGCATCCGGTATCTGTATCCGGTTGTATGACGAACAGGATTATTCTCTCAGGCAACCCTATACCACCCCTGAAATTCTTCGGTCTTCGCTGGCATCTGTTATTTTAAGGATGAAATCCCTGAAACTGGGAAATATCGATACCTTTCCCTTCATGGAACCACCCCTGAAAAGGGCCATTGCCGATGGATATCAGCTTTTGCAGGAATTGGGGGCACTTGACGAGTTCAACCAGATGACTCCGGTCGGACGGGAACTGGCCATGCTTCCGCTGGATCCCCGTATCGGCCGCATGATACTGGCGGCCCGCGATCATCAATGTCTCAAAGAAATACTGATTATCGCATCGGCCCTGTCCATTCAGGACCCGCGCGACAGGCCCATCGATGCGCAGGAAGCTGCCGATAACGCCCATCGGAAATTCGCGAATAACCAGTCCGAATTCATGACTTATCTGAAAATATGGAACTGGTTCGATGAAGCGCTTGAACACAAAAAGTCAAACAGACTGCTGCGTGAAAGCTGCCGTGACCAGTTTCTTTCATTCCTGAGATTGCGCGAATGGCGGGACATCCACTCCCAGCTTTTGACTATTGTCCGCGAAAGAGGATGGCGCCTCAATGAACTGGATGCGACTTATGAACAGTTGCATCTGGCATTACTGACAGGGCTTCTGGGAAATGTCGGTTGCAAAACCGAAGACACGACGGTATTTCTGGGAGCCCGCGGAATCCGTTTCCAGATATGGCCGGGATCCTCGCTCGCACGTAAAAACGGCCGGTGGATCATGGCATCGGAACTGGTCGATACAACCCGGCTGTATGCCCGTTGTATTGCGCAAATCCAGCCCGAATGGCTGGAGAGGGTAGGACACCACCTGCTGAAAAAAAGCTGGAGTGATCCTCACTGGGAAAAACGTCCTGCACAGGTCTCGGCCTTTGAACGGGCAACGCTCTACGGTCTGGCAGTCTATAACCAGCGTCGCATTCATTACGGACAAATCAATCCGGCGGAAGCACGCCAGATATTTATCCGTGAAGCACTGGTCAACGGTGATTACGAAACAAAAGCGCCTTTTTTCGCTCACAATCAGCGATTGATTCGCGAAATCGAAAATCTGGAACACAAGTCAAGAAGAACCGATGTATTGATTGACGAAGAACTGATCGCCGCATTTTACGACCAGCATTTGCCACCATCTGTCATCAATGGATTTTCCTTCGAGAAATGGCACAAGGAAGCGACAAAAGAAAATCCGAAACTGCTTTTCCTGAATCGTGACGGCCTGATGCGTCATGAAGCGGCGGGTATCACGACGGAACTGTTTCCGAAAACACTGAATCTGGCCGGGATTGAAATGACACTGGGTTATCACTTTGAGCCCGGCAGTGTACGGGACGGTGTCACACTGACAATACCGATCTACGCATTAAACCAGCTTGATGAGGTACGTTGCGAATGGCTGGTCCCCGGCATGCTGAAAGAAAAAACCCAGCTGTTGCTCAAATCCCTTCCCCAGAAAATCCGGAGAAACTGTGTTCCGCTTCCGGATTACGCTGCAAAATTCGTTGACCGGATCCGTAACAAAAACTCGTTCGGCTCGGGATCGCTAATCGATGCCATTATCGCCGATATCCGCGAGCAAACCCATGTCATGGTCAAAAAAGAGGATTTCAGACAGGAAACGCTGCCGTTACATCTGTTCATGAACTTTCGGGTAGTTGATGAACATAACCGGATGCTCGAAATGTCCCGCAATCTGGCATCCCTGAAATCTGATTTCGGCAAACAGGCCAGAGAGGCTTTCCGGCAACTGGCCGAATTACGTTCCTCCGGAAAAAAGGAAAAAACGTCGCCTTCTGCAAAACACAGATCCGGCCACCCGGTTCAGGACAATAACGACATGTCGTTTTCTTCTGAAAAAATCATGACATGGAATTTTGAACCATTGCCCGAACTGCTTGAAATAACCAAAGGAAAACAGTCCCTGATCGGTTACCCTGCGCTGGCAGATAAAACCACTCATTGTGAAATTGAAGTCTTTGATGAACCGGCAATGGCAAAACGCATTCATCATGCCGGATTACGGAGACTGTTTTCGCTACAGTTGAAAGATCAGCTCAAATTCCTTGGCAAAAACATCAATGGCCTTACCCAGATGGGAATGCAATTTATCAAACTGGGATCACAGGAAGAATTGCGCGACCAGATATTACAGGCATCCCTTGAAGCGGCCTTCATGTATCAGCCCTTGCCAGAGAAACAGTCCGATTTTGAAAAAAGGAAAAACGAGGGAAAAACACGTATAGGACTGATATGCAATGAAATCGCCAAAACCGTTTCGCAGATACTTGCCGAATATCAGGCTATCCAGAGAAAACTTTCTGCAATAAAACCCCATGATTATGCGCTGGCCGATATCAACCAGCAATTGTCACAATTGATCGACAAGCAATTCATCACGGAAAACTCCCTCGAAAGACTCAAACACTTTCCACGCTACCTGAAAGCTTGCAACATTCGTATCGAAAAATGCCGCAACGATCCCCAAAGAGACAAAACACTTTTTGCCAGCTGGCAACAGGTCGCTTCTCCATACCACAGGTATCTGAAAGAAAAACGGCTGAAAAAACTTGAACAGAATCCGAAAACAATCGAATATCGCTGGCTTCTGGAAGAATTGAGAGTCTCTCTTTTCGCTCAGGAATTGCGTACGCCGTTTTCAGTTTCCGTCAAGCGACTTCAGAAAATCTGGGAAACCATGCAGAGATAGCGCCAGTCAACCATTACAATTCGTACGTTGCCGTCTCGTCAAGCAATGCCTTCTCAACAAGCTTGCGATTCAGATTGGGCGATATCATCTCGATAAATGCATAAATATATCCACGCAAATAAGCATTTTTCCTGACCAGAATACTTGATCTTCCGGTACCGAAAAGATGTCCTACCGGTATGGAACGCAAATTTTTGTCCTGCTCAGGGTTGAATGCCATACCGACAATAATACCGACACCAAGCCCCAGTTCGACATACGTTTTAATGACATCGGCATCAATGACTTCCAGAAGAATATCCGGCTTGACATTTCTTTGATGGAAAATGTTTTCTATCCGGCTCCTTCCATAAAAAATCTTGTCATAAGTGATAAGCGGATATTTTGCAATTTCCGCCAGCGTCAACATTTTCACATCATTTAAAGGATGGTCTGGCTTGACAACCAGATGAAATTCCCACTGGTTGCATGGCAAAGTGATCAACCCATCCTGTTCTGCCACATAATCCGTTACGACAGCCAGATTCGCCTGGTCAAGCAAAACCATTTCCGCGATATCGTCTGCCTTGCGCTGCAGAAGAGAAAGCCTGACTTTCGGATATTTTTGTATGAAATCGGGAATAATTTTAGGCAGGAAATAACGTGCCTGGGTATGTGTCGCCGCAACTGTCAGACTGCCAGAATCCTGAGCGGCATATTCCTTGCCGATCCTTTTCAGATCGTCGACTTCTTGCATAATCAGTTCGATCGAATTCAGAATCATTCTGCCCGGCTCCGTCAGACCACGAATACGTTTTCCATGACGCCGGAAAATATCGACTCCCAGCTCATCCTCAAGTTCAATAATCGCTTTGGAAACCCCAGGCTGGGATGTAAACAACGCTTTGGCAGCTTCGGTCAAA
Organism: Oxalobacter aliiformigenes; assembly: GCF_027116575.1. Lineage (GTDB taxonomy): Bacteria > Pseudomonadota > Gammaproteobacteria > Burkholderiales > Burkholderiaceae_D > Oxalobacter > Oxalobacter aliiformigenes. The sequence goes on from NZ_CP098252.1 coordinate 2,099,972, forward strand.
TTGAAATTTTGCCGTACTGCCTCACGAAC